>JBBQLR010000004.1:0-48130 GCA_038328135.1 Patescibacteria group bacterium
AACGTCGTATAATGTATCTTTTACGACGTCACCCGTGGCTAAAAGAGGGGGGTTATGTATTGTTCATATTTCAAATTAATATAATATTAGGTAATTAATTATTTTTTATTCCTCGTTTCCCTACTTCTTAATCCCCCATTAATTATCTCCCTATTCTTATTGAGTTTCGGCTTTTATTAATAATTACCGCAATTAGCCGCATTGGAGCGTATCAACAATCTATTTGTACTATCTGATTATTTGACTATTGGTACATACCCCTTCTCTATCGCCTATCTTCTGAGGCTAAGAGACATGGATGACCTGAGGCTACACGGTAGGTAAACGATCTAATAGCTATCCAAGGCAAGAAGACATTTTATCGTGTACTATAATTACTACATATATGACTATATTACTGACGCTAGAAAAAGCTGCACGCGGCGCGGGAAGTATTGTCCTTTCGTATTTTCATACGGAGTCCCATATAACACATAAAACCTCCCACCAGAATTTAGTGACAGAGGCAGATACAAGCAGCCAAGCCTTTATTAAGAAGACAATCATCGACGCAATGACGGAGCTTGGTGTGCCTGAAAACGAAATTGGATTTATCGGAGAGGAGAGTCTTGAAAAAAAAGGATTAAAACACACATTCATTATTGATCCACTTGATGGAACGAATAATTTTGCATCGGGGCTCGATTATTTTTCCATATCTATTGCGCATGTAGTGGATGGAGTTGTCAAGGAAGGTATCATCTATTGGCCAAGCAGGGATAGTATATATTATGCTGAAGCGGGCAAGGGAGCTTTCAAAATAATAAAAGGGCAGTCCCCTATAAGGCTTTTTGTTAAAGATGAACTGTTGGAAAATTGCGTGATATTTACCTATATTTCTTCGCAGAAAAAAGTTCGAAATCTCTCCTTCCAACTAATAGAAAAAATATTTTCAGCAATTCGAGGAATCAGGATTCAAGGATCACTATGTCTTGATTTGGCACATCTTTGCGATAAGGAAAACTCAACTCATATCACTATCAACTTTCGTGGATGGTTGTGGGATGTCGCTGCAGGATATCTTATTGTCAAAGAAAGTGGAGGAATTTTCACAGACCTTTCTGGGAATGAAATTGAAGTTGATTATTCCGACTCTCATAAACAGTATTCTTTTATAGCAGCACACAAAAACGTCATACAGTCTTTACTTCCTTATCTGAAAAACTAAGTACGCACCGATGCCGTGGTTTACAATCTTACTTTAATCCCTTCAATACTTTTAACAAATCCGCTGGGGCAATGCTTTCAAGCTTTTCTCCATCAAGGTAAAAAGTAGGTGTCGCGTTTATGCCCAAACTTTCTCCAAGGGATAAATCATTCTGAATGATATTCTGTAAGCTTGGATCCTTCATGTCTGTAGCAAACTTCTTTTCATCAAGTTTCAAATCCTTTGCAACCTTGAGTAGATACGGATTTAAATCTGTGACGCCTTCAAGCTTTGTTTGGTCCGCAAAAAACCGAAGCGCAATCGCTTCAAACTTTCCCTGGCGAGCCGCTGCTTCCGCTGCATATGCAAGCGGGAAGGCGTGTTCGTGAATTTGATAGAGAGGGAAATATCGGAATACGAATGATATTTTTTTCGTCACATCTAAGTTTGGACTGGAGGATGCTTCAAGGGAGGAAAGATATTCATGAAATGCTTTGCAAGCAGGGCACTGGAAGTCACTGAAGACGGTGAGGGTATGAGGAGCCCCTTCCCTATTCCACATCGTTCTTTCTTTCGGTTTTTCAGTTTTCAATTTTGCAATAATTGTCGCATCTGGTCCTCCACCGATAAGTTTATAAACGCCAAATAATCCCACAAATAAAACGACGAGAGCGATGGTTGAATAGACGATTTGTTTTTGATTCATATCTCAAGAGTATATAATACCGTTTCTAGAAAGTCTATAAAATATAAAAATTTTAAAAGGGTTATTAATTGATGGGGCTTAGGCAAGGGTAAATTTTTTTGTTTTCAAATAGTATAACCTTGTTACTTACGTCAGAACATACTGGTAGTGTAACCATCAGCACAATCAACACTACTTAGTCTGTTTCATTAATGAATTAAAAAAATTATGTATTTTTATAATGTTAGATTGTTAAGAGGGCCCAAACAAAATATATTCGCAGTAAATAATACGAGTTTTATAGGTATACTCATAGTTAAGAAGTAAGCGAAGAAAGTATATTTAGCCATACAACACAATCAAATAGATTGTTTTGACGGTCTAAAGCAGAACTACATGCTTACTAGCAGAAGTGAAGCTAGTTTGCTATCAACTACTATAGGTCTAAAGTGAATCAACAATACATATCCAGTATGTTGTCTGTCTTTCGAGTTGTTCTGTCTAATATTCTCATACTACCCCTGCAATAATAACAATACAAGAGGTATTTAATTTCATGCTGGGCTATAGGAGGCCATAGCTCGTTTTAGTATTCTGCGTAGTATGAATCTATGAGATATGATCCCTTAAGAGAAAGCTGTATTGGTTTAATTTGTGTATATGAAACAGATCCGCACGTCTCGTAGTCTACCCCATTGTTGGAAATTGAATACGCTATCTTTCCGTTTTGTACTGTCGCTTTGAGAAAGATATACAGATCGTTATTCCCCGAAGTTGATGTGAGCTTTTTCATGACAGGTGTTCCTGCATTTTTATTGATGGTGCACTCGCTCATATTTTTGCCAGCTATTTTCATAGAAGTACCGTTTACTGATACCTGTATTTCTTGGCTGTGTTCGGGTATGAGGGAAAACGTGATCGAACCTTTTTGAATTTGGGATGGTGTTGTAACAGAATAGGTTGCAATCTCGGCGGAGGAGGAAAACACATATGTCCGCTGCCCTATTGTTCGAAGGCTGAGAGACTGGCTTTGGGTGGAAAAAACGTCGGACTTATATCCGGTGGTATTCTCAATCCAAAAACGGTCGACATTCACTTCAGCAATCTCGCCGCTTTTTGAAAGCATCGATAACGATATTTGAGAAATCATTTTCCAATTTGGTATGGGCACCGCAAGTCTGTTCCAACCGACTTGTAAAAGCTGCGTGAAATCAAAATCCTTCTGTTGATTGTTTCCCTTAAGATTGAGGGTAAGAGATACAAGCGATGAGAGGTTTTTTTTGTCTGTGACAAATATAGATATATATCCGTTGGTATATCCTGGCGGGATGATAAAATTTTTGTTTGCCTGGATTGTGTTAAGGTTTCCATACCATGAGCTCAGGATTATGCTTGACTTACCTTGAAGGGTTCGTACGGAGTCATAGGTGAAATTGCCTTGCCATCCTTCCCCCTCTTCAAATCCAGCAACTTCGATTGTCCTATATTTGCTGTATTGTTTTGAAAAGTCAATTGAAAAAAAGCGAGTTCGTTGTTCCAAAAAATAGAAAGCAATCGAAAGAACCAAAAGCAAGACACCAACTTGCATAAGAAGAGGCTTATATTTTTTCATCCGTTTCATACTGCTAACTGTAGCACAGAAAAAAGAGAAAATCAAAATAGATTGGGTTATAATAAAGATATGAATAGAAAAGCAAATAGTTTGGTTGTCGTGATAATAATAGTGGTAGTCTTGGGAATTATCGGTTTTATGGGATTTCGCGTAATGAATAAAAATCCGAATAGTTCCATTGTGCCAACCCAAGTACCCAACATTGGGGATATCGATAGAAGCGGCGTGGCGGATGAAAGCGACAGAATGATGATTCGTGGGCAACTCGGGTGTATAAAAGATCAACCGTGTTGGGATAAAGTAGTTGGCAAGACAAAAGACGGAGACAACCCAATTTACACGTTCGATCTTGACTTAGATACAGACAACGCCATTTCTCAAAAGGACATTGACTTAGTGAAGTGAGATGGTAAATTTATAGAGATTCATATCGCTTCCTCCCAGGTCGTATTTATATCGCTCATTTCCGCGAAGAAAGTCAAATGTTTTTTTCCCGTCTTCTATGGCTTTATGTATTAGGTGCGCGCACAGGAGCAACCCCACGCTATAATATTTTTGTTGCGGGTCATACCCTGAGTTGTATAAAAGGAGGCTGTCTTCATTTTCAAAATAAAAAATCGACGCGGCAGGTTTTCCTTCAATTTCCATAAATATCATTTTTTGTTTCCACTCTGGAATCTGTGCAGTAGAAATATCCCTGAAAAAATTCTGCATTGGGTCACTCATAAACATCTCTTTTGAGTGGTCTGAAAGTTTATGGAGCGAAACGAACGAATCAAAATCCTCATTAGGAATGGGGGTTTCTGCCACATGGAATTCGTGAGGAATCGTATCCAAACGTTTGAGTTTCCGTTTCAATTCTTTCCGATCGGTTCGTTCAAGTGATTCAAGGAATTCATCCCATGTTTTGGGAAGGGAGATAAAGGGGGCAACTTCTTGAAGTGTGGGTGGAGTAGGAGCTAATTCTGTAAGTATCTGATAAGACTGGGAGTTTTGTCGAATATAGTCAAATTGCACAGTAGAAACTGCAAAGTTGTTTTTGAGTGACTGAAATTGTTTGAGGACACTTTCTTTTGACGGATTATTTATTTCGCCATAATCGGTAATTTCCTGTCCGTTAAGAACCGATTTCATCCCAACAAAAACCGCCCGGTGGTCGGGCAGTAGTTCATATTCTGTATTTCCAAGCACGATACATGACTTCGGGTCAGGGATGAAGTGTTTTTTGAATATATATCGATATGCTTCTGTTTGAAACGGATATTTCATTTTTTAATCCTAATACAAATGGAGACAAATTAATAATGGTGATTTGAGAAAAGAAGTTTGGTGGTGGTCGATTGGGTAATACTAGCGGTAAAGCTAGCGGAGATGATGTATTAAATCATCTCCTATCCAATTGGCCAATGTCTTAAGACACGGCCACCAAACTTTTTTTCGGGAGTCTTCGAGAGGGAGAGGAGGAGAAGTAAAATTACTTGCTGCAGTAGTCCTCTGTGGTATTGCCCACTGAGAAAAACAGCAGCCATCCAACCTGGTTCAGGTTGGGGGTGGCCATCACTGCATTGTACGCTTCGGTCATCGAAGCGTATTTGGCACAGTTGACAGCTCCGTCTGGGGTGGACAGTTTTACGAAGGTCGTATAATTGCACCCTCCTCCTACTGTTCGAACGTTCCCGTTGAATTGCTTGTGGTCAACGGCCCACCGTACGTCGCCACAGGTATCTGCAGCAGCCCTATTGACTCTAAATTCGTCAATCGTCGCTTTAAAACCTGAGACGTCACGCCACCAAGCGGTAGTCGATTTGAGGTCTTTTGTATACTCCCCAAAGTCAACCTTCTTGGCTGCCGAATAAAACCCTGTGCAGTTGGGTTTTTCTGCTAACACGACAAAATCGTCGATTTGCAGATCAACCTTCGCCTTCTTCATGACGACCCCGTTGACTATCAAATCAGGGTCATCGGTGGTATAGTTCATTCCTAGGGCGGCGAAAACCCCTGAGAAAGTTTTCGGCGAACCATCCTTTCCAACCGTCACACTGCATTTGGGGGCAGCGGTTGGCACAGCGGTTGGCGCAGCGGTTGGCACTGAAACAGCTGGCGCTGAAACAGCTTGCGCCGGTGCGACAGATGAAGCTGTCCCACATGCGGACAGCAACAATCCCAATCCTAACAACAGCGCGAACAACAAATTCAATTTCTTACTCATGTTCATTCTCCTTGTTTTTTCTGAATCTTCCCTCTCCTCTCTCTCAAAGCCTCCGATAAAAACAGGTATATAACCTGCCCTTATCGGAGACTTCAAGATACGGAAAAAGATGGTCTCAGAAAAAATTCCTCACTCTCGAAATTTCAAGGTGCGGGAGCGCCTGTTGCAGTACAGCTTTTGTACCGCTCATCGCTCACAACCAATCTCCAAAGATACGGATACAATCCACAAGGGAGCTATCCCCTCGGTTGTTGTTTTGGTATCTTCTCCCCTTGCGGGGACCCTAATATTATACTATAAGATAGTATAAATATCCAGTTGAAATGAAGTAATAGCCATAGATATATATAAATAGTATATTATATAAGGATAATGTTAGCAAACCCTACATTATGCGGATTTGAGCCTATCGTAACACTCTTTTGTGCCTATATCATAATAAAACCCCGTGCCTATATTGTAGGCATAGACAGGCTCCCTCTGCACTGCCCACGAAATGAAGTTGCCTGGCGCGTCTGCGTTGTTTCCAGCGAGGTATGTAGCCACGAACGGCAGTTTATCTTTTGGTATTATGTAGAAAGGAATAGCCATGAGAGTTGAGGGCGGTTGGGATGGTTTTTCAATGAATTGAGTAAGCCTGCCCCGCTCTACTATCGCGCAGCCCAGTTTTTCGCGGATACGCTCCACGTCTTTCCCATCAAATACCGCTGTCGTTATACTCTTGAACTGTTTATAAAAACGGACAAAATCTTGCAGTTTAAGGGAAGTATAGGTGTCGCTTGCCATAACCAAAACATCATCCTCTATTTTTTTTTCCGTTAAAGCAAACTGCAAATCCTTTATCGCTCCGTTTTTCTTCGATTCTTTTGTTATACCATTATTTAGGATGGAAATTGCAACTCCTGAAAATGCATTTATTGTATGTTTTTGAAACAGTGGAAAAAACAAATTATTTGTTACAATGCTTATTTGAGTAATATCTTTCTGCTTAATACCGTCTTCAATAAGATAATCGATTATCGCTTTTCCCTTGATGGGAAGGAGCGCTTTGGGAAAATTATGCGTTAAGGGATAAAGCCGTGTGGCAAACCCTGCAGCGAGGATAATACAGTGCATAAGATATTATAATTGATAATTGGAGATTGGTATAATAATGCTATGATCAAAAAGGTTCTTCTCACAGCCGAGGGCTTGAAGGAAAAAGAAATGGAGCGAGATGATTTGCGACTTACGCGCGTGGAGGCTGTTAAGGAGCTCCAAACAGCCCGAAATATGGGGGATTTATCCGAAAACGGCGCATACAAAGCCGCCCGTTTCCGTCTTTCCGGGATAGACCGAAGGTTGCGATACATCGACGGAATCTTACGAAGAGTGGTCGTGACCGAAAAAAGAACGGATGGCCGGGCGGGTATCGGATCTAAACTCATGGTGAATGATGGCGCAAATAATTTGGAGTTAACTATTGTTGACGGCCATGAATCGGACTTTATGCGCGGGAAAATTTCACTATACTCTCCTATTGGGAGAGCTTTGATGGGTCGGCGAGCTGGGGACCAAGTGGAGATTCTTACTCCTTCTGGAATCAGAAACTTTCTTATTACGAAAGTGATTTAAGGGAAAGATAGAAGTGTTTTTTTTCCTCTGGAAACCTTTCAATTGCATATCTCAGGGTTGTTCTCGGCATGGTTGAAGCATACTTTTTCAAAAACTGTTCTTCTTCTTTAAGCCCTCCCCTTTTTCCTATTTCCCGCAACATCCACCCCACTGCTTTTTGAATAAGGTCATGAGGATCGTATACAAGAGATTTTGCAATTGCTAAAGCTCTATCATATTTTTTATTTTTAATATCATAAAAAGATGCAACCATTGCGATTCTTTTTTTCCATATAGAGTTTGATTTTGAAAACGAGTACAACGTCGTATATTCTTTATTAAATAAATACTGCCCTACGATTTGGGGAGCAGATAAATCAACTAAATCCCAATTATTTATATAGTCCGTATGGTGGATATAGAGCTGGAAAATACCCTTCTTGAGGGGCTCATCTCCCCTTTTGAATTGTTCGATAAGGATAAAAAGTGCGATAAGTCGATATTCGTGTATTTTGCTTTTAAGAAGTTTTAAGACGTCGTTTAAGGTAATGTTTGAATATTGCTTTGCAATTATCCTTTGAAGCGGAACCACTAATCCCAAAAAAATGTCGTTCTCCCCATACTCCCCCTTCCCTGTTTTGAAAAATCTCTGAAGAAGCTGTGCCTTTTGGGGGTTGGCATGGGACTGAATTGTCGCGATTAGATGTGACAACATAAGAAACCCTTATTCAACCACTGTTCCAATAGCTTCTCCGTAAATGATTTTTTCAATATTATCGAGGTTGTTTAGATTAAAGACAATGACCTTTATTTTTTCTCGCTGACAGAGGGCAAAGGCTGTGTTGTCCATCACTGTTAACCCCTGCACAAGCGCTTCCTGATAACTCAGCTTTGCATACAGCTTTGCATCCTTATTCTTTTTTGGATCAGCAGTATATACTCCATCAACATTACTTCCTTTGAGTACAACTTGGCAGCTAAGCTCTGCTGCCTTGAGGGCCGCTGCTGAATCTGTGGTGAAGAACGGGCTTCCCGTACCACCAGCAAGAATCACAATTCTACCTTTCTCAAGATGACGAATAGCTTTTCTTCGCACAAATGATTCACAAACAGATTGCACGACAAGCTCGGACATTACACGAGTTGTGCCGCCTGCGCGCTCTATTTCTTCTTGAAGTGCAAGAGCATTCATTACCGTTCCCAACATGCCAATATAGTCTGCCGCGGCTTTGTCAGCTCCTGTGTCTTCTACTTCTCGCCCTCTAAAAAGATTTCCCGCTCCAACAAGAATTGCAATTTCAATATGTGATTTTTTATGAAGTTTAACTATATAGGAAGCAATTTTTTGAATTTCACTAAAGTCCAGACCCTTATGAGTGTCTGCATTTCCAAAAAGTTCACCAGTTAATTTAAGAAGGACACGTTTATATTGAGGTTCTGTAGACATAATAATAGACTTGAATTATTAAAAGTGTTGTAATCATTATAACATTTATTTATTTCCCTCCTCAATTAATATGCAGCGGCGCCGTCTTACATTGCTTTTCCCACCTTGCTCTCAACTTATTACCGTATGAAGGTCCGCATACATATTAATATGAGTCGGGCAGCAAGGAGAAGGATGATATAATTGTTTTGATTAAAGCTTTAAAGCCGGGGTGGCGAAATGGCAGACGCGCAGGTTTTAGGAACCTGTTCCCGTAAGGGATTGGAGGTTCAAGTCCTCTCCCCGGCACTTGAGGAGACGCTTGGTGTCTTACAAACACAACTAGCCTAGATTTACGAATATTTTAGACATGTTGAAACACAGTCCGTTTTACTCTGTAAATTTAGCCTGGGAAAAGTTCAAGTCTCCTTCGCGTCATTTTTTGGCATAACGGGACAAATGAAAGTTTTGAGGTGTTTTTCCAGCTAGTCTTTGGTCACCAACCAGTTAACGTTTAAGCGTAGTCAAACTACAAATTAGCACTTAAATGAGTGCAGCCAAACGTGACCAATTCTCCCATTATGCATAATCCGGAACTCGGTATTCCAAAACCACCAAGTTTGTGGTGAAAACGGCCATAATCTTTTAAACCTGTTCAGGTTTAAATAGAACTAAAAATGTAAACTATTACCAATTCGGTTGACTAAGTCTTGAGGATACACTGTACTGACAATGACTGTCACAATTGCACGTTTATCTGCAGTAAAGAATATGAATTGTTTCGTGCTCGTTATTTCTGCCGATAACCCGTTGAGAGCCTGATTACTATAATTTCTAAGAGGTAAATTGGCAGTTTTGCCAAAGTCCTGAAGCGTGGAGAATTCATTATTCGAATTATCTCGAATCATGACGGTTAGTGCCAATGATCCGTTATCTTTAAGAGACGCTACTTGCCCCCAACCGGATTTTGACTCGATTGACCACGAGGTAGGGTAACTCACCTGTAGTTTTGTCGTCGGTTCCACAAATGTCGAGAAAGGAATGGGTGTAGGCGTCGGTTGAAATGTCGGTTTTACTGATGGACTCCGATTAGATTTTGCGACCGTCTTTGGCATAGGATTATTAAGATTTATGGATACGGACGAAAACCCAGCGATTGGTTGTGTTGTCTCACAAATAGTATCAGATTTCTCATTTGCTTTCCCTTCAATCAGCGGCATTTCCTGATAAGAGATGATCGTGTCGTTTACAAATTTGGGATAGGAATAATAATTCCCTGTTACATTAGTAAGAAGTGCACCATCCAGCAAGCTCTTAACTTTAATCGATTCGCCATACGGTGCTATATGTCCCTCACCACATTCAACTCCATTGATAGAGATATATTTTGAATAACGTGAATCAAAGCCCACAATATTATCTTTCAGTTCATCAAACTTGCCGGATTGAATATTTGCCAAATAATAGTTGGGGGGACGATAACCCATCGGGAGACTTAAAAGTATTACACCAGATATTACCAATGATTTGTTGTCGCTGGTCCAACCTTCTACAAATGGAGCAATCGAGATTTTGCCATTTCCATCAATATACTTCTTTGGCGTTGATTTTAAACTATACAACAATGTTGTAGTATTTGTTTTCAAATCTTTGACATTCAATTTGTAATCAAAATCACATACAGGACACGTCACGGAATTGGTTGTGTCATACATTGATTTGTCCCAACAGGCAAGTTGGGTGGGGGTATAGCAAGCGCTCACTTCGTTGTATACGAGCATTGTCTGATCTGAGGAGAGTAGCGAAGATATCAATTGATAACCATCATCAGGAGATATTATTGGCGATTGTTCTACCGATACAAAATTATCGTTTCCTCCAAAAAGCTGCTTTGCTGTATCTAATACTTTTCTCGAGCTAACTGCAGGAGTGGGTTTAACCAAAACGGTTGAGGGGGATGGACCAATCTCAGAGCTCGATTTTTTAAGTGAGATCCACAAAAATATGGCGCAAGTAACTAAAGTCAACACTGCCAAGAATCCTATGAAGAATGATTTGGATCGCGATTGTGTAGGCTGAGGAGCAAGAGTTGGAGTGATTGGCTCACTAAACCGTGGTGCTATATGATCATCGGTTGGGGGAATAGTTGTATCCATTCTCCAATTATACAACTATGCTATCGAATAGAGAGTACCGGGCTTTCATTTATAACCTCAAATTTGCAATTTTTGAGATCTTTGGTGAATTGACTATAAAAATTAGTTTGGTCGAATAGTTTAGAATCAAATCGGTCTTTTTGGCGGTGAAACACGGAAAAATTCATATGTGTATAAATTAGTTAATTTTTCTCGTATAATATCCCTTGGAATACCTGGTGCCTTCTGGGGGTGGTTGATCTGTTTCATTTGATCCTACCACACTATACTCGAGCATGATTTTCTGCACCCAAGGCAGAAAGTGTTCAAATAAAGATGCATCAGGGGCACTCAGTTTCAAACGCTTTCTTAGCATACAATGGATGGAGGTTCCCCGTTTCATCCGACTAATCGGACTTCACGGGACTAACTCTCCGTAATAACTCATCGGCGATTCGTTAACGGAGAGTTGAGCCAGGTCCTCCCCCGGCACCAATAGATAGAGATACTGTTTTCTTTTCTCCCAATTTTAGCATACTCTCAGTTGTCCCAAAATAATTTGGCCACTGTACCACTGGTTCAATACAACAAAAGTCTTGACTAAATTTTTTTGACCCTTGTGTATCCATCAAAAAACTTGTCCATAAAACGGCAGAGCGGAAACCATTAGTTATTAGTTCATATCGAGCATGGGGGAAATCTATTATGTTTCTTTCTTTCAAATCGATTACTCCATTTGTTTCAATATCTGCCTTTATCTCTCTTCCATTTAGTCGTATCGTATCCCAACCTTTTGGCGTATCCCAGTAATAATGACAACCGATATTTGTGGGAACTTCGCTTCCCCCACAATTGGTGACACGTATTGTGTGGATGAACATATCATCAATGCTAAATTCTTGTTCCACTGTCAGTTCAGCCGGATAGAGCTTCGATGAAGGCGTTCTGCACGAAATAATGATCACGGAGGAGGATTTAGCCTTGATTGTCCATGGTATTGTGCGGACAAGACCATGGAAAGGCAAGTCGTATTTCTCTCCTTCCTTATCAAAACTAGGAATACAAACATGGGTGTTTCCCATTTTTCCATCGATCCTTTTGTAGGTGCCCAGCACTCTTCTCCCTTTCCAAGAAAGGTCGCGGATTCTGCCACCGACAAGGTCTAGCGAAAGTAACCAATTATTTTGGGAAATTTCCATACTACTATTTTTTTATTCTGTTGGTGTCTCTTCCGCCATAGGTGTGGCTTCGACATTAGTCTGCGGAATATTTTTCATGAGACTTTTTAACTCCTCTACATTTATTTTTGTTCCACCAGGAATGACTGGATTGAACGCTGGCATCTTTTTTACAGGGGAAGGCTTCGTTATCATAACAGGGCCATATTCAAATGCCATCGTAGAAACACCGATACTTGATTTCGATTCCATTTTTCTCGCATAATATTGATTTGTATCGACCCAAATTTTTGTCTTGAAATCCGGCGTTGCCTTATTAGTCATTTCAAATACAGTGCAGGTGAATGTCCCACATGGTTCGGTCCCAACTTTTTTTACTGTAAGCGCTTCCATCCCTGAAGCGTCCTTTCCATTTCCTAATTCTTTTTTGAGCGCTTCAAAATCGAACAAACTTTTCGTTGGTTTCCCTGTTTCGTCTTTTGTAGGTGGGAATTCAGTCCAAACAGTCTCCCCGACGCTTTTCATATAGGACGATTTATCGAGCGTGATAAAGTTCCCTTCTTCCTTACCATCGGAATAGGAAACTGTTTCCAAATTGCCCTTTCCATCTGACTTCATAACCGATTTGGAAACTTTTCCATTATAAGTGGATACACTTGTCATCGTATATCCGTTTGTCATAGCAACTAATCCGCTTGTAGCATATCTACAGAAATCTGCGTCATATTTACAATTCGCCATCATCTCCACCTGTACTTTCTTTATTTCTGGACTGACAGTGGGAGCCTGTTTTTGTTTAAGAAACAGAAAACCGCCAACTCCAAGCACAAGTAAAATTCCGATTATGGGAATAATTTTTTTATTCATATAAATAGGTAAGAATAAGTAATATATATAGTATAGCGGATATTGACCATAAATATACATCACCGACATAATAAGAAAGAGCTGGAAGCATATCTTGCCTGACATTTGCGATATGTGTATTGACATAGGAAGGAATGTTCTTTATACTCACACTAAATAAGTATCACAATTACCATTGTGGTGTTTTTTGTTCACTATGAAAACGAATAACGTTGGGCTGTTAGCGATTGCTCTTGTGGTTATATTAGGCCTGGGTATTTTCTTTTTCTCACCTAATGCGAAAGAAGAAATGAAGAAGGCCATGTCCTCCCTTTCAAATAATAGTAAAAACGCGTCGATTGCAACAGTTTATAGAGATGGCGAATATAAACAGGAAGGCGATTATACTTCTCCCGCAGGACCCGAAAAGATTGATGTCGACATTACATTGAAAAGCGGGATAGTTACTCAATCAATTGTAACTTCAAAAGCAGAACATGCAAAATCGAAGTACATGCAGGGAGTTTTTTTGGAAAATTATAAACAATATGTCGTAGGAAAAAATATTAAAGATCTGAATTTGAGCAAAGTAGCCGGATCTTCCCTTACCCCACAAGGGTTTAATGATGCCTTAAATAAAATCAAGGCAATGGCTAAAACATAACCATCGATTACATCAATATGGGTACAATAAAATTTGAAGGAGTTGGTACAGGTTGGCAAATAGATATATATGATAAGTTGTCTGTGGAAAAATTAGGATATCTCAAAGTATTAATCCAAAAAAGAATTGAGCAGTTCGAAAAGCTCTATTCTCGATTTCGATTTGATTCGTACACTAATATTACGCTCAATCAGGTAGGTACTTTTACTCTTCCACCTGATGCTGAGCCCCTTTTTTCGTTGTATCACGAGCTCTATCAAATAACAAATGGCTTATTTACTCCATTTATCGCACAGGTGTTGGTAGATGCGGGGTATGACGCATTATACTCCTTTAAAAGTAAAGTCCTCCATACGCCCCCCAAGTGGAATGAAGTGATGGACTACCACTACCCCACAGTTACTATTAAGAAACCTGAAATGTTGGATTTTGGAGCGGCTGGAAAAGGATATGTTATTGATTTAGTAAGCGATGTAATAAAGGAATATGAAGTGAGGTCTTTTTGCATTGATGCAGGTGGTGACATTCGATATGAAAACATAAAACCTCTAAGAGTGGGGCTTGAAAACCCTCTCGATATGAATCAAGCAATCGGAGTGGCAGAGATTTCGAATGTGAGTTTATGTGCTTCCTCAGGAAGTCGAAGAACATGGGGCATGTATCATCACATCATTGATCCCAAAACCCTTTCTTCGTCAAGCAAGATAACAGCAACGTGGGTAGTGGCCAAAAGCACATTACTTGCAGACGCCCTCGCTACCTGTCTTTTTTTAACTAAGCCATCTTCCCTACTACCTCATTATTCCTTTGAATATCTTGTACTACTACAAGATTCTTCCTTTGAAAAGTCTTCTGGATTTCCTGCCGAATTATTTTTGAGATAATTGTAATAACCCATCTACTTGATTTTTAATGCATTTCGGTATGAGTTGTGGCATTGTTTTCCCTTTGTAAATAGTATATAAATTAATAAGGAGTATACCGCTCCAATTTTTTTATATGAAATGAATAGTGTTTATCTACTGGGACTTGAAAAACTGAAAAAAAAATTAAATACGTTTATTGTTGAGCCTTCTCCTTTCATTCCGGTTCGCATACTAAAGAATAATGATCAGTTTCATCTCATATTGAAAAAGAAAGGAAGCCCTGAAGTCCGCGATATTACAGTTGCTAGTACAGATGGATTTTCATTTGAGACAACCAAGAAAACATCAAGTCATACCGTTTTTGAAGGATTTCCTAAAGCCACGGTAATACCGCATTTTCAGTATGAAGGACAACGCGTCATGTATTTCGGAGACAGAAGCATTAATATAGCTTACTCAAAAAACGGCAAAAACTGGACTTCTTTAAAAAATCCCATTCTTACTTCTCCCCATCCGCTTGAAGTCGAGAATATATTTGTTCGCCCCAATGGACTTCTCCTTGTCTATTTTGAAAAACAGGTAAGAAATGGAATCAAACATTATGCAACATATCTTGCTTTTTTTGATAAAACCAATCCTCGAAGTCTCTTATGGAAAACAGAGCAACCGGTTTGGAAACAGGAAGATATATGGGAAAATAAAAAGATAGCACCGATTGGAGCAGCTTTTCATAACGGCGAGCTCATTACCTACTGGTCACTCGGTAATGAAGGAATATTTGGAGTAATAGTATCCGGCTTTCTCTATGATCCGACGCAACTGAGAAAGAAACAGGTACAGCTTACGAAACATATCACAAATCCGATATTGTCGCCTAGAGCAGACAATAAATGGGAAGCATTTACCACCTTCAATCCTGCCGCTTTATTGGTGGAAGATAAAGTATATATTCTTTATCGTGCACAGGGATTAGATTACATTTCAACGGTCGGGTATGCAGTATCTCATAATGGTATCGAGATAGATGAAAGAAGCGATAAACCTATTTATGCTCCAACGCAAGGTTTTGAAAATAACGCCAAATCGGGTGTAGATTACGATTTTACGTCCGGAGGCGGATACGGAGGATGTGAAGACCCTCGTGTTACCAAAATCGGAGATAAAGTATATATGACATATGTCGCCTTCGATGGATGGAGCCCTCCAAGGCTTGCTCTTACTTCTATTTTGCTTACCGATTTTCTTGATAAAAAATGGTTATGGACAAAACCTGTCCTTATCTCCCCTCCTGGAATTGTGGACAAAAGTGGATGTATTTTGCCGGAAAAGATTAACGGAAAGTATGTCTTTTTTCACAGAGTATTTCCCAACATCCTCATTGATTATGTTGATGATCTTAATTTCGATGGTCAGACTCGCTTCCTCAAGGGGCAATACTCAATTCCTATTCGTCCCGATAAATGGGATAGTAGAAAAATAGGTGCCGGAGCGCCTCCTATAAAGACGAAAGATGGATGGCTTCTCATCTATTATGGTGTGGATGATCGAGATGCCGGAAAGTATCATATTGGAGCAATGCTTCTAGACTTAAAAAATCCAACTAAAGTTCTTTATCGATCAGATGAGCCCATTTTGGGGCCTACTGAAGAATATGAAAATACTGGTTTCAAGCCCGGTGTAGCGTATCCCTGTGGAGCAGTCGTGAAGGATAATAATTTACTGGTCTATTATGGTGGAGCAGATTCAGTAGTATGCGTTGCTACTGCAAACCTTGATACTTTCTTAAAAGAGCTTAAATCCAAAAAGCCACCACACTTACACAATATAACGGTCCGCGAAGTGGTATATTAACGTATTACATGTCTCTCAATCGCCACCCACAAAATCCTCTACTCAAACCACTCAATGACAGTGAATGGGAGTCGTATGCTGCTTTTAATGGCACCATTGTGAAGAAGGAAGAGGAATACGTGTTGTTATATCGTGCCATGGGAGAGGAGAAGCTATATAAAAATAGGAAACTACGATTATCTGTTATTGGGAAGGCTTCAAGCACGGATGGTATCAACTTCGTTCAGCGGATTCCTTTTATTCAACCGGAAAATGAATGGGAACAGTATGGATGTGAAGATCCTCGCGCGACAAAGATAGATAATACATATTATATTTTTTATACCGCGCTTGCGAACTATCCTCCAAACCATCTTGGCATCCGCGCTGCGGTAGCTATTTCAAACGACTTGAAAACGATACAAGAAAGACACCTAGTCACCCCATTTAATGCAAAGGCAATGACTCTTTTTCCAGAAAAAATAAACGGATTATATACAGTTCTTCTTACGGTCAATCCAGATGAGCCACCTTCCTCCATAGCTTATGCTCAGTTTGAAAAAATTGAAACTCTTTGGGACACATCATTCTGGGAGCAGTGGTATGAAAATTTGAAAGACTACACCCTTAATTTGCGTCGTGTTAACAGCGATCAAGTGGAGATTGGTGCTCCGCCTATCAAAACAAGTGATGGCTGGCTACTTGTCTATTCCTACATCAAACATTATTTGAGTGATACATTAAAAAAAGAATTCCGCATTGAAGCACTCATTCTCGATGAAAAAGACCCAAGTAAAGTAATTGCTAGAATGGAAAAACCGCTTCTTGTTCCGGAAACAGAATATGAGAAAAACGGGCAAGTAGCAGATATTGTGTTTCCAGAAGGAGCGCTTATTGAGGATGAAACATTAAAAGTATATTATGGAGGTGCGGACACCAATTGTTCCCTTGCGACGGCTCACTGGCCGACTTTGAGAAAAAGTTTTGAAACAAATTCACCAACCTCCCTTAAATGTGAAAAATTTGTCAACAATCCCCTTCTTGAACCTATCCTCTCCCACCTTTGGGAAAGTGCAGGAGTTTGTAATTCTGCTGCGATAAAGCTGGACGGAAAAACATTTTTAATATATCGTGGATTCACAAAAAACAACGTGTCTAGTTTAGGTTTGGCAGTAAGTGAAGATGGGCTTTTTATCGATGAACGATTACCCGAACCTATATTCCCTATTCGTACTGACAATGAAAAACCAGTGCGCAATGGGTTAGGAGGCGGCGTGGAAGATCCTCGTATAACGCAAATAGAAGATACTTTATATATGTGTTATACAGCATTTAACGGAGAATTCTGGCGGCTTTCATTTTCATCAATATCCATTTCAGATTTCTTATCTCGCCGGTGGGATAAGTGGGCATTCCCAAAGATTATCTCTCCCCCTGACACGATGGATAAAGATGGTGTATTGTTTCCGGAAAAAATAAATGGTAAATATGTATTCTTCCACCGCATCGAACCAAATGTGGTGATATCAAGTATTGATGATTTAACATTTGCCAATAACACTTTTTTGAAGGATGAAGGGATTATATTACCACGCAATGGATATTGGGACGGTGTTAAGATAGGGATTAATGGTCCTCCAATTAAGACCGATAAGGGATGGTTGGTTTTTTATCATGGAGTAAGTAGGATTGATGGCCATTATCGTATCGGAGCTTTGCTTCTTGATTTGGTTGATGTGACAAAAATTATTGGCAGAACTTTATATCCCATTCTTGAACCTGAGACTAAATTTGAAAAAGAAGGTGTTGTGAATAATGTTGTCTTTTCCAATGGCCATGTCGTAAATGGGGATGAAGCTACGATTTATTACGGAGGAGCTGATAAAGTGATATGTGGTGCAAAAATAAGCCTCAATAAGCTTATCGATTACTGCGTGAGAAGCGAAAACAAAAAGTATTTAATTTGATTCCTACATTTAATATTTTTTTTCTGAGCAGAAAATAAAAGTAATTAGCTAAATAAGAATACATCTAGCCCTTTATTATGAGCTCTTATAAACTCGCAGAAGAAGATGCCGTATATGGCGTTGGGGTTGGAAAATAATTCCCTTGATATACAAATGATCTTTGCAATGTGACATTATCATCCGATACGGTACTTTTTATTTTAAGTTGAATTGTCCTGTTTCCGTTCGGCAGGTTATAGAGACATATGTCTTTATCGGTATAGTCGGAAAAGTCGCTATTATCTAATTTATACGACCACTTTACATTACAATACGCCTGTGTCGTCGCTATTGTAATACATACAGGATCTTTAGTTATAACTTCATTTTCTCTCGGCGATACGATCGATAGAGGCCCGACCTCTTTAATACATGTGGGCGGAGTTGGAGTTGGTGAGGCTGAAGGACTAATAGTTGGTTGCATCATGACAGTTGGAGAATTTCCTCCAGTGATAATCACTTGAATCGGAGTAGTTGAGTTTGATTTCTGATTTAGTGCATCCTTTTTCTGTTGGGTGAGATTATTTAAGTTGATGATAATAACAGTTAACATAACTGGTACTGATAATACTGCAGTAATAAACTCCACATGCCTCTTTTTATCGGGCAGTCTTCTATACCAATCTATAAATTTTGTTGTAACTTTTTGCATATGTTTTTAGCAATGTTGCCTCGTAGGGATTGTATTTGGAGCAGTACTCAGTTCTGAAACAGCCTAGACGTATAGTCTCAACCTTGCTATAAGGTATATTGTACCAAATTTTGCCGTTTTTTTGCCTTTTATTGTTTTAGGGTAGGTTGAAAACACGTTACTAAAAAGAGGGTGCAGCGTTCATCTATTTTTTCCATGCGGCATTAAAAGCTGCAGATACATCCTCGTCAGTTGCCCCCGGATGTTGTTGTTTATATTTCTTAACCCATTCCCCCAGTGCATTTAGGTTTCTATCATATGCCTCAGGCCCGTCTTTATAATTTTCTCGCTCTTTTACAAAGCGATTAAAGTCGTCAAATTTTTTGTGAAAAACAACTCTCAATAATAAGAGTACAGCAACTCCAATGAGTAGTATGATCAGAATCTTTTTCATCTTAGTATTCATGAGTTAAGCTTACCATAGTTACTTCTCTCCTTGCCTCAACATAACTTTATTGTTTTACCAATGTCCCCTCGATTTCTTTTCCGCCCATAATCCCAACTCCTCCAGCTAAATATTCAGTGCCAAACATGACTGTTTTTATGAGAACAAGTGAGTTTCCTTGCCGCTTAAATTCATAATATCCAGCACTTGGTTTTTCTCCATAGAGTCTGACAGCTTCTCCGATTTGTTTCCAAGTCAAAAATTCAAAATCATCAAAACCTGAAATAAAGGTCACTGTCCCATCACTATTAAGACTGAATTTTAAGTCATAATAATTGACTCCCCCATCCCCTCCTGAGGTATTTTGTAATGTGCCCGCCCACGTTTCAGCTGGCAATCCTTGCGCCACTCCTGAGGGGCTGGCCATTGGGGTATTTGGGATACTAAGCGGAGTTATCATCTTTATTGGTTGTGAGATACCCAAAATTTCTTCTACTGTTTCTTGATCTTCAATTCCTGGTTTTGTGCCCTTGTCACTGAGCCATGTATTTACTTCTTCTTTTTTTAATATAGCCACTTTGATTGGTGGCTTTGTTTTATCTTTTGTATATACAGGGAGTGCAACTCCAACAATTTTCCCATCTTGAATTGCCCCCCTAAATTGCTCTATCCCAACCATAACAGCTTCAAATTTTTCAAACCCCGTTTTTAGATTATTTGGAATTTCATTAATATTTAGCAGTGTCGAAATTGGTTCCGTAATTTTTCTGACGCTACCCACTATAGCTGTAATTTTATTACCATCGCCCAATGCAATAGATGCGGCGTCTTCTGAAACTTCAAGCGACAAATCAGCTCCCGAAATGATAATAGACGCTTTGGCTAGTGTTGATCCTGCGGCAATGGCAGAAGTGCCCCCACTAATTACAACGCCCCCCACAAACCCAGCAATTTTGCAACCGTCTTTAATTACAGTAGCACTTGTTTCCAGTTTTCGAAACGTGTCTCCAGCTTCGTTCCATGCGTCTGCAGTAACTTGATTTTGATCCTGTTGCAGTATCTTGTAAGCTCTTTTGGCGTCGACTCCTAAATGTTTGGCTAAAGTTGCGATTTTCTTGCCTGCTGGGGCTTTATCAAAGATATCGGAAATTTCTTGTTTGTCATAGGCTTGTGCCTGAGAAATAATATGCAAACTAATCTGTTTACCTTCCATTATTTGAGCGTTTTTTTCAAGGGTTTGGCTGTCGTTCTCAAGATTCTTCCATTCTATGAGTATCTGTATCATTTCTTTATTCCACGTAAAATAATTGGGATAGTTTTTGGCATGAATGAGTAGATTGTCAGTTCGATAGCGAAGTGAAATATATTGCTTTGAAATTAGCAAAGTTTGCCTATATAGTTCTTGGCTCGAATCTACTTTTCGACTACTTACAAAAAAATAAACTCCGACCAACATTAATAAAATCAGTAGTCCTGTTATGAGTAATTTATTCTTCAACATTAAGCCATTATATCAAAGCATATGCAGGTATTATTATAGTGGCTAAGATAAAGTGCGGACCTAGCTGGTACGATTTTCGAACTTTTGATTGGTCAAATACCATTATCATAATAGAAAGAGCTTAAACTTGATATACTCGTACTATGGATATAAATAATTCAAACGAGAAGTTAGAGTACGATAGACCAAATTATGCTGGCTTTTTAAGAAGATTATTCTCATATTTAATAGACGTGGTTTGTTTCAATATATTAGTTGTGATAGTAAGATTATATTTTGGAGTTTTTTCAGCACTTTTTAAATTTCCAAGCATAAATTTGAATACTCAATTACTTATTATTAATAGATTAATCGACTATTTTTCATATGTTTTATACTTTACTTTTTTTTGTTATTTTTTTTCAACTTCACCAGGTAAGCATCTTCTCGGCCTCACCATATTGACTGAAGAGAATAAAAAGCCTAACTTGTTTGCTTCAATTCTTAGATCACTTCTTCAACCATTTTCAATGTTATTATTTGGAATAGGATATGTAGGTATGATTAAGAATCCAAAGAAACAAGCGTGGCATGAAAAAATAGCTAAAACGGTTACTGTTATATCTAGAAAACCAAGAAATACGGTTAAAATAATTCTTTTTTATTTTTTAGTTGTAGCATCTATGATTGCTTTTTTAATAGTAGTTATTCCGATAAAAAACAATTACTTTAGATGAGAGAGCATATTTGAAGATATATTAATTTACCGAGGAAGTACGATTTGGTTCGTCTTCATACAGCGCAGTGAATAGCCATAACCTTCAAGTGTTTTTTTTATTTGCGGAACATGTTGGTCTGGAACAACTTAGTCTTTATAGCTAATTTATACACTTACTGTTTTTACCTCATTATTATTACAAATAATGGTTTGATTATTGGTCAGCGTTTTAATTGTGTACCCAAGATTTTTCCACTTATCTATAATTTTTCTAAATTTATCATCGTATTTCGGGTCCCCGTAATGAGGGAGTAAGAGAAATTCTATGATCCCCAATCCATCAAATGAAATTAGATGTGCTTTTGCTTTATCATCAAGATCTTCTATATACTCAATGGTGGGACAAGCGAGGACTGATCCAGCACTTGATCCAATATATATTGTTTCATTTGTAATTAATTGTTTGACCACTTCATCAAATCCACTCTTTTGTACGTGTTCCAATAGATAATAGGTATTTCCTCCGGAGACAAAAATGATATCGGTATCTTTTGTTAATTCAAATAGTTGTTTCTTTGATTTATTTTTTATATCAAGATCGAAAACAGCGAATCCCATTTCAATTAATTTATTTCTATCCTCATACATCCAAGACCTATCTTCGTATGGGTCTGCCGCGGTTGGAATAAAAGTTACTGTGAGCTTATTTGGTTCTTTAGGGAGAAGTGGTAAAAGGAGGTTTGATACCTGATAAAAATTGGAAGATAAAAACAATTTTTTCATATATACATTATATAAAATTGTGTTTTTTCATAAAAGCTCTTCCTGAGCCAGATTTAGGGTATTTTTCAAAGTTAAAGGCTGTGTATTTGTCGGAAAATGCAAAGTAAGTGACTAATTTCACGGGAAGTCTATCTTTTGTCCCGGGAACATAGCCTTTATTATGTCTCACCACTCTTTCTTTTAAATCTTCACAGCAACCGAGATAGGTTTTGCTTTCTTTGCAAAGTAAAATGTAAACATAATACATAAGCGGACTTCGTCTCGCCGTAGCTGAGCCGAATCCCGCCTTCGTTTCGATGAAATCGAAACTTCGGCGAGGCGAAGGCGGAGCGCTTAGGTCTGGAACTTTTTGATCCTTATAGCCCTCAATTTTTTGTTGCCTAGGTTTCCAACGCTTTAAGTCCAAAAGGTGCCATTTTCTTTTCTTTGATGAGTCGTTGTATATGTTCCTGATTTCGTTTTGAAGTAGTACCTTTTGTTCGCCTGGGTGTGAAACGTTGTAGATATGATTTTTCATTGCCCTTAATTCGCATACTTTCACTCCAGCCAAAACAAAGACCCTCATCAAGTACTTCTTCAAATGTGACAGAAGCTACCCCAGAATTCTTTTTATATATCCGAAGCCATATGCCCTCTGATGTTGCATGATTTTCGACAAGCCACAATCGTAGTACATCTGCAGATTTAAATGCGATAATCGAAAGTTCTCGGATTGATTTTCTAATCATAATTCTTGCGGAGCACTCGGGTCTGGAACAACTTAGTCCTTATAGCCCTAGCATTACTTTCATCCAATAATCCACCTTTTGTAAGTCAACTATCCAATCATTCTGAACTTTGGTGCAACATGGAGTTTTTATTCCATAATATGGTCCATCAAGGTTTCCTTTAACATTAAATCGAAAGAATAGCCCCTGAAAGTTAAGGGTTGATTTGTTGACATTTGCTCGTGCTTTTATCTTAACTGTAATTGTTTTTAAACTGTATGAATCACCCTTACTCCACAAATCGACTGGACCGACCGAAAACCAATGATTAAACACACCTATATTTATCGAGTCAACCGGAGTATTTAATAAATAGTCCTTACCAATAATTTTATCGTTAATAATGTCAATAAAAACATAAAATCTAGGATAATTATAAAATAAGTCCAATGAAATATGCATAAAAATCTTTGGATCTTTGAGGAGGCATTTTTTATCTAAAAATATAGTTATGACGACGCGTTTATCATCATCTTCAGGATGCCAAATATATTCAACAATAATCACTTCAAATTTTTCTTTTTGAAGGTATTCACTAATAGCGTTTTCTGAAGGTCTATCTTGGTCTATTGATAAAATCCAGGCTTCTTCAAATTTTCGGTCCTTGGCAAATTGGATGATTTCTGGTTTAGTTGTTATTACTTTGTCCAGTGTTTCTTTTAGTTTTTTCATATTGAGGAGAGCGTGGTACGATGTTGGATTTTTTTATGTTTCAAACAACTTCTCCGGTAAATTTTCCTGCTTCAATAAATTTACTTCTATATAGAGCTTGTTCTTCCGGTTTAAAGAGACTAATCAATTCAAACACTATTTGAGTTTTTTTATTTTCAACTTTCGCTGAATGAGCGACAGCATACCCATAAAAATTCCAATCCTTATCAATGAGCAGAATTGCAATGTGAAGCGGAAAAGCCCTTTCACGTTCAAGAGTTATTTGATATTTTTTATTTAAAACAATTGATTTAAAGTCAAAATCTGATGGTGGTCGCAGAAGTGTGTTGAGTTCAACGTAATATCCCATATAAAAATTATATCAAAGTTAAAATATGTTTGCGGAGCACTCGGGTCTGGGTCAATTTAATCCTTATAGTCAAGTTTACACTGAGCTTGCCGAAATGAGGCTAATTGGAACAAGTGGCACTGTATAAAAAAGAAGTATATATACCTTTCTTCATGTTAAATTGGTATCAAAATAGTTGCGGAGAACTCAAGTTTTACAAAACCTGATTATAAATGCCTATCTTCTTGCGCCGAAAAGCAAAAAATATAAACCAAGATTTAGCCTTTTTTATTAAAAGGCTTTCTAATCATTAAATATATACGACCGTGAGCGCGAGACAGTACCAGAGTTACTTCAAAATCCCCCTCTTTCCATTCCATGGTTTTATTTTCCTTATTATAAGAGTATCTTGGTTTTTGTCCGTAAAGGGTTTGATATTCCGTTTCCAGTAATACAAATTCATCTATATCATCTTTACCATCTTTGTCCGCATCCCCGCTATCGATCACCGTAAAATATTTTGTGAACTCAACTTCACCACCTTTTTGATTTAATAATCCATATGATTTTTCATGTTCAATACTAGTTGAGTTTACCTTTAAGATTTCAGGAAACAGTGAAAAATATTGACCTATACTTTTATCGTTATGGCTTGGGAGATATACCTGTAGATATCCCGAATTATCCTCTGATCCATAATGAGCGGCAGTTACTTTATATTGTCCTATTATGCCCTTTACCATATCTGGACTTTGAAATTCTTCTATGATCTCCTTCTCAAAAATACTTTTATAATAATTTAAAAATTCCTCTTTACTGCTATTAGAATAAAAAACTACATTGTAATAGGCAAAGTTATTTTGTCCAAATGCAGAACTATTCTTGGGATCTGTATTAATAAATATTTTATTTGAGCTTACCTTGGTTAGTTTATATAAAGGGACTTGTTTTGGAAAACCTTCGAGCAAAAAATTAGACTCATTTTTTTCATTGGAATGAATTTTTTTTGAAATACCTTTATTTGACTGATTCTTCAAGGCAGTATCTAATACAGCGCTCACAATAATAATAAAAACAGCCAAAATTAGAATTATTTTCTTCATAAGAAATTCTATCAGATTATTCCCGTATAGTAGATATCATAAGTAATATGAAAATTAGAAGTTGGCGGAGCACTCGGGTCTGGAACAACTTAGTCTTTATAATTCCTTAATAACAATCTAGGTTGTCCATCGCCATAATAGTTTTCTTTCAAACCGTAAATCTCAAATCCAAGTTTCAGATAAAGTATTATTGCAGGGGTATTTCTTGGATGGGTTACAAGATCTATCTTACGATTTTTTAACGCACTCAATACATGATCAAGAAGTAATTTTCCAATCCCCTTTTTTTGATATTCTGGTATAACTGCGAGAGAGATAATTTCAGCTGAGTCTTTCTTATTTTCATATGCAATAAACCCAATATTTTTCGCCCCCTCATATGCCACATAGACCTCAGAATTTTGCAGATAATCCACTTCTTCTTTTACTGATCTTGCCTTAAGGTCAAAATCTCTATTAAATGCAGCATTATCAATGTGAAATAAATCTTCACCTGCTTTTTTGAGGTCTGCTTTTTTAATAATCATATATTTATATATACTCTTTTCTCCAAAATGCGGAGAAGGAGGGAGTCGAACCCTCGATAGTCTTGCGACTATATACGCTTTCCAGGCGTACGCACTAGGCCACTATGCGACTTCTCCAAGCAACAACTTAAAAGCCTTTCCGCCCTTATAACTTTTTATCTGCCGTTCTCTCTTCCACGCATCTACTTTATTTGTAAATTCTTCAGTATATTTTAATTTCCAAGGAATAACATGTTTTGTTGAATTCACACCTCCGGCATTATGTTTTTCCAAGCGTTGATCAATATTACCGGTATATCCTACATAATACCTATTTGTTTTCTCACTCTGAATTATATATATAAAAAACATACTCATTTCAGGCGTACGCATCACCGCCTCTGGCGGGACCCCGCATTTCATGCGGTGGCTAGGCCACTATGCGACTTCTCCAAGCAATTGAGGTCTATTATTCAGCTCCTCATTATAACACGGAGAAAGCAGAGAGCCCTCGCAGCTTTTTGGCAATCTCGCGGAGTTAACAAAGGTTGATAAATAAAAAAAACACTCAGATTTTTCAATCTCCTGAGTGTAAAAAAAGGTGTATCTTCAACAAATTAATCGCAATGATGTTGATTGTTTTTAGAAATACTTTTTTTTGACGGCTTGCAGTCCCCCTTCATACGAACGCAAACCTAATTGTTATATAAGGGTGAAACTACATGTCACGCTTACAGCTCCTATATTATTCCTCAATTCTGAAGAAATGCTGAAGACTCTTTGTGCTTAAACCCTCTATAATATAGTTACTATGAAGGAGGTGCAAATAGAAGAAAGTTGGAAGAAAGCGTTGGCGAGAGAGTTCACGAAATCGTATTGGAGTGAACTTACAGAGTTTGTACGAAGTGAGTATCTAACCAAAACCATTTATCCGTCCGCAAAAAATGTATTCAATGCATTCAATGAGTGCCCATTTAACAGTGTAAAAGTCGTGATTGTCGGGCAGGATCCCTATCACGGCCCCTCTCAAGCAAATGGCCTATCATTTGCCGTACGAGACGGCATTACCCTGCCCCCTTCACTCAAAAATATATATAAGGAAATTAAGAATGATCTTGGGTTCGCTCCCCTTCCAACAGGAGATCTTTCTCGTTGGGCGAAACAAGGAGTTCTGCTATTAAACAGTGTGCTTACTGTGAGCGCAAATATTCCCGCTTCTCATAGCAAAAAAGGATGGGAACAGTTTACTGATGCGGTAATAAAAGCCTTAAATACCAATAAGACAAAGATAGTCTATTTGTTATGGGGAAAATATGCACAAACTAAGGGATTAGTGATTGACAGAAAAAATAATTTGGTCCTCACAAGTGGGCACCCCTCCCCTTTTTCAGCTCATTTATTCCATGGAAATAAACACTTCAGCACATGTAATGAATATCTCGTAAAGAATGGATTAACTTCTATCGACTGGAGATAATTTTAGATACAGGCCTCCGCTTATTAGTGTTATCAACAAGATAACCCCTGCCAAAATGAAACAAAAAAGAGACAATAGATTTTTCTCTAGCGCGCTCCCGATGAGCACGGCAATTAAAACATAAGGTACTTTTGTAAGGAGTGAAATAGTTGAGAGTGTGGTTGCACGGTATTTTGAAGATATTTCCTTATTAACAATAATTGATATCCAAGGCCCCCCAAATTTTCCAGCAATTACGATGAGAAACATCGGAATCACACCCCAGTTTCCAATAGGAAATCCACTGAGAAAGAATGCGATCACCAACATGAACGATAAAATACTTAGTCCCATAAAACCGTTGATTTTTCTTTGGATTAACGGAAGATATTGCAATAAAAAAGCTGAAGAGAGCATGAGAATGGGGAGGATGATAGATTGTTCCTGCGAATAAAAACCAAATGATGTGGCGATTGCCGGACGGACGAATCCCCATGTATAAAGGAAGTACGCTCCCAACAGAATAAACATGAGTAATATATATTTCCTTAACTGTGGCAATAATAATGCTTTTATTCCAAAATGTATTTTGTTCATATATTCTTTTACTGAAAAATATTCCGCTTTTATTTTTGGCTCAGTAAGGAGAAATGAAAAAATGATTGCAGGTAGATATGATAACCCCCACACAATATGAGGTAATCGCCATTGTACTGTATATAGTAGTCCTCCAACAAAATAACCGAAAGCTGCCGCATAGGACATATATTGCTGTGCCCGTGAAAGCACCAAGGAAAACAACTCCTGTTTCTTCATTTGGAGCAAGCTGTCATATACAAGTGCGTCCGAAGCTCCAGAATACATTGCCCACCCGATTTGAGTAATGATGTTCCCAATGAATATCCCCATAAGGCTGTTTGAAGAGGCAATCAATAAGATACCTACGAGAGCAAAAAAATTACTCAAAATGAGCGTAAGTCTCTTTCCAAATATGTCAGCAAATGCACCAGTGGGGATATCGAGTAAAAGTGATACGCCAAACCCGATAGCATCTACCCAACCAAGCTGTCCAAAGTTCATGAATCTTCTCCACACATAGAGCCAATTACTAGCACCAAACCACAGATTAGTGCTAATGGTAAGGAGGTAAAAAAGAGTGATATTTCGTCTTAGTTTACCGTGAAGTATTTGGTCCATAAACATCAATTATATATAAGTTTCCCGATTTCTGTCCTTGACAGTTGATTTATCCTGTAGTATACTTGTTACTTAAGATAGTAAGTTTTGACAACTTGTATCCTCCAATCAGCGGTTTTCCCTTAGTTTTTTACTTTTAGGGACGAAAATGCCGCCTCGGCGGATTAATCGAGCTCTAAAAGAACTCCCGATATATTCGAGATTTTTCTTACTTTCTTTTTTTTACCATTTTCATTTATTTGTATGTTTAATTCACGTTCTCGTTCTACTCGTCCTTCATTTAATTCCGGTCGCTCAGGCGGTGGGTCCTCTCGCGGAGGCTATCGTGGTGGCGGTGGCGGAGGCTTTCGCGGAGGACGCGGAGGCGGACCTAAACGCGTAAGTGACAGCACAATTCATTCCTATATCAGCCGTGCTAGCATCAAACCATCTAATTCAGCTGTTGCTGCACCAGTGTTTGAAGATGTCCATTTTGAAAGTCTCAATCTCCCGACACAACTCATGCAGAACATTAGTCGTCATGGATATATAACACTTACCCCAATTCAAGTAGAAGGAATTCCTGCGGTGAGAGAAGGTAAGGATGTAATCGGAATAGCTAACACAGGAACCGGAAAAACAGCCGCATTCCTTATCCCCCTTATTGAAAAAATTTTAAAAGATAGGAATTATAAAGCCTTAATCGTTGCTCCAACTCGCGAGCTTGCTCTCCAGATTCAAGACGAACTTCGAAAATTTACCACAGGAATGCCTGTTTACAGTTCATTCTGTATTGGAAAATCATCTATGTATACACAGATCCGTGAGTTACAACGAAACCCTCATGTGGTAGTTGGTACTCCTGGTCGTTTGAAAGATTTGATAGATAGACGAGCACTTAAGCTTGAGAGATTTAGCATGGTTATCTTGGACGAAGCTGATCTGATGCTTGATATGGGTTTCATAAATGACATAAAGGAAATCATTTCTTATCTGCCAAAAGAAAGACAATCTCTGTTTTTCTCAGCAACTTTGTCCGGAAATATCAATGGACTTATCAAGTCTTTTGTAACAAACCCAATTACGATTTCCGTAAAAACGACTGAAACGACAAGCCACATTACCCAGGAAGTCGTGAGTGTCGAACCAACAGTGATGAAAATTGAAAAGCTTGCTTCCCTTCTCCGACAAGAAGACTTCAAGAAAGTACTTGTCTTTGGTCGAACAAAAATGGGAGTAGAGAGAATTTCTCAAGATTTATTCGCTAAAGGATTTAAGGTAACTTCTATCCATGGAGATAAAGCGCAATTTCAACGACAACAAAGCCTTCGCATGTTTAAAGAAGATGTCGTGAATATTATGATTGCAACAGACGTTGCAGCTCGTGGACTTGATATCCCCAATGTTTCACACGTCATCAATTTTGATGTACCGCAAACATATGAGGATTACATCCATCGTATCGGAAGAACAGGTCGTGCAAATAAAACAGGAATAGCACTTACCTTTATTCAAGAGAATGCTCGTCCTTTAAAGACACAATCATTCTCTTCGTTTAGAAGATAAAAGACGGTTTTCGGATTGTATTAAAATTGAGTACGTCGTATTTTCTGTCTTTATTCAGTTGATGAACTCGCACAAGGTTAATTTGAGTGCTCAAGCAGGGCATCAACATTCATAAATCCATAAAATACTCCGCACTTGACTTGTGGAGGTGAGTTGAAAATATATACACTTCTCTTTTGATATACTTATTTCTATGAAAAAATTTGCCACCTTTTGGACTTCATTTCAAAAATCACTTCTTGACTATACGTATTACAAAGACATAGCAAAAGCGTCATATTGGTCTTCTTTCAAATATCTTCTCTTCCTCCTTGTTTGTCTATCCCTTGTCCGTACGATTCAATTGGGAGTAGGATACACGTTTATGAGAAAAAATATTCCCTCTTATGTAGCAATTGGACAAAAAGAACTTGCTGCGTTTTATCCACGTGAACTAGAACTACGTATTTCCAATGGCAATCTCTATACCAATGTAAAGGAACCTTACGTAATAGAGTTCCCCAAAATATTCGGAGACTCGGAAGGAAAACATTTAATCGTAATCGATACCAAGGGAACTGCAGATGACTACCCGAAATATAATACCATTATTTTAGCTACGAAAAAGGCTCTTGTCTTTCCCGGTAAAGAACAGGCTTCAAGAACTACGACGCAACTATATTATTTTTCTGATCTGAAAAGAAGTGTATATATGGATCACACTGAATATACAAAAATGATTCAAAGCCTCAATCCATTTTTTAGTAAACTTCCTAAACTTATTGATCAACTTGTCGTAATCGGACTGATACTCTTTCCCTTTTTTGGTGGACTCCTCTGGGTTTCCTCCACTTTATTTGGACTCACATTCTTAACGATTGTGATTTGGTTGGTTGAAAAAATAATAAAAACGTCATCCTATGGATATAAGACATTATTCCAAATGGGAATGCACGGATTAACGTGGAGTATTCTCTTTACATTCCTGCTCGAAATTACTAACCAAAAAGTTTCGTTTTTATACAATCTTATATTCATCGCTTGGATGATATTTGTGCTTATCAAAAATAAAGAACTTAAATTGAATAAAACATAAAATGATACCTATTTCAAAACGGTTGCAAAAGTTTCCGGAATATATTTTTTCTAAACTCGCGAAAGAAGCAAAAAAAGTAGAATTGGAAAAAAATAGGAAAATTCTTGACCTTAGTCTCGGATCTCCAAGCTTTCCTCCAAGCAAGAAATATATGGATAAACTAAAAGAGTTTATCGATACCTCCGGAAGCCATCTGTATGCAGGATATGGGGCAACGGCTGAGTTTTCTCAGGGTATTATTACATGGTACAAGACCCGTTTTAATGTGGATATAAAAAACGATGAATTATTCCCCCTTCTAGGCGCAAAGGATGGGATAAGTCATATTGTAATGGCCCTAACCGATGAAGGAAACGAAGTGCTCGTCCCAAGCCCTGGTTGGCCCGGTTTCACGGGCCCAGCTCTCATGATGGGTTGTGCTGTTGTTCCCTATAACCTCACAGAAGAAAACGATTTTAAATTGCCACTTGATGAAATTAGAAGAAAAATTACTGCAAGAACAAGAATGATTTGGATAAATTTTCCAAGTAATCCAACAGGTCAGGTGGCTACTCTAGAAGAGCTTAAGCCGCTAGTTGAATTATGTAAAGAAAAAAATATTTGGCTTCTATATGACAATGCTTATGCGGAAGTTGCCTATGATGGATATCTATCCCCAAGCATTTTACAAATTGAAGGAGCAAAAGATATCGCAATTGAGGTTGGATCGTTCTCGAAGATGTATTCCTTCGCTGGATTTCGCATGGGGTGGATTGTGGGGAATGCGCACGTCATTGCTGCATTAGCAAAGGTAAAGTCTCAGATTGATTCTGGGCTCTCTAACCCATTACAAGCGCTATCTGCGTATGCGTTTACGAATCCAGATACAATATGGCATAAAAAAATGATTTCCAAATATGAACAAAATAAAAATAAACTTATAAAAGTATTTACCGAGTTAGGTCTTACGATGCGTAATCCGAAAGGCGGCTTATATCTTTGGGCAAAGATTCCTGATAGGTATTCAGATTCATATATGTATTGTAGGGAATTGTTGAAAACGAAACATATATTAGTGACTCCTGGAATAGCATTTGGAGCGAATGGGGATCGACACGTGCGAATTTGTTTTTCTTCGGACATTACTCATTTGTCGGAGTATATATGAATAAAATTGCGATTCTCGGATATGGAAAACTTGAAACTATAATAAAGTAACATTAAGCTCGTCTTGTCGACATGTTCTCATTGACAATCTTCCTGCTAATAAGGAATAGATGAAACTTATTACAACACAGAAGCATATATATGAGTAGACAAGCAAGAAACTTGTTCTTTATTAATTATTTTTAAAAAATATGAAAAAATCATCGCTCGTCATGCTCGCTCTTACAGGATTTTTATTAACTGGATCTAGTGTATCTGCTCAAACGGTCGCCCCCTCCCCTGTTCCAACAGGTAAGTTTGGTGAAGCCGTAAAAGAACTACGTGAAGAAAATCAGACGGAACGAACTTCTTTTAAAGATGAGAATAAAACAGAAAGAGAAAATGTAAAGGCTCAGAATAAAACATCACGAGAGCAGTTTAAGACAGATACAAAAAATCTCATGATAAGTAAAACTCCCGAAGAGAGAAAAGTACTTCGCCCAACGATTGTTCAGGAAAGAAAAGATTTAATTCAGAAAAATCAAACCGCTAGAAAGACACTGAGAGAATCTATCCAGGCGAAAATGGACTCTTTCCGCCAGACTGTCCGCTCAAGATGGGCCTCTCTCTGGAATTCATTTTTCGGAAAAAAATAATTTCGTTTAAGGCATAAAAAACCCGCTTAAACAGCGGGTTTTTTTTATGAATAGAAATTTTCTACTGCTTAAATGGGAATTTTGCATACACTGCCTTATCTCCCAGTGCTTTTTCGATTCTCATGAGTTGATTATATTTTGCCAACCGTTCACTTCTTGCTGGCGCTCCCGTTTTGATCTGCCCTGTTCCCATTGCTACTACAAAATCAGCGATAAATGCATCCTCAGTTTCTCCGGATCGATGTGACAGAACGGATGTCATTCCCACTTTCCGTGCAGCAAGAATAGCATCGACTGTTTCGGATATGGTGCCAATCTGATTGAGTTTAATCAATATAGAATTCGTTGTTTTGTTTTCAATACCGCGCATAAGTCTTTTCGTGTTAGTTACATATAAATCGTCGCCGACGATTTGTGTTTTTCCACCATCTTTCAATGTATAGTTTCTAAAACCTTCCCAGTCATCTTCTGCAAAGATATCTTCCATGGATATAATCGGATATTTCATTGCAAGATTTCTAAAAAAGTCTGCAAGTTCCTCACTAGTAACTGATTTTCCTTCTTTATTTAAATTGTATTTTCCGTCCTTAAAAAATTCAGTTGCAGCTGGGTCGATTCCAAAAGAAACATCGGTTCCCAACGCATATCCGGCCTTTGCGATTGCTTCACTCATTAGTTGAAACGGTTCCTCGTTACTTTTGACACTAGGAGCAAAACCACCCTCATCTCCTACGGATAGTGCATAGTTTTTAGTCTTAAGTATCTTTTTCAAATGTTGGTAGATTTCTGCGTTCATGCGAACAGCTTCCACGACTGATTTTGCTCCAATCGGAAATAACATATATTCCTGGATATCAGTTGCCCAGTTAGCATGTTTTCCACCATTCATGACATTCATTTCGGGGATTGGCATTGTATAAACACCTTTAAAATCTGGATTAAATTTTGTGAGGTATTCATAAAGCGGTTTTTTTTCTGAGGCTGCTTCTGCGCGTGCTGCGCTTAGAGACACAGAAAGAATAGCATTAGCTCCCAGATTTGCCTTATTTTCTGTGCCATCGAGATCTATCATTTTTTTATCGAGGCTCTCTTGATTTGCTGCATCCATTCCTTTTACTACGTCCTTTATTTTTGTATTAACATTTTTTACTGCAGTTAATACTCCAAGGCCTAAATATCTCTTTGGGTCGCCATCTCGTAGCTCCACTGCTTCATATTTACCGGTAGATGCGCCAGATGGTACGGCTGCCCAACCCGTTACTCCATTTTCAAGAGTTGTCACACATTCAATTGTGGGGTTTCCTCTGCTATCTAATATTTCCTGGGCGCTGACTGTTGAGATTTTCATATGAATAAATTAAATTAATAAATAGATATATAACAAGCCCATTCATTATAACGTATTAAAACAATTTGTTAATTGCTCAATGCCAATCCACACTTGTTATTTGGTACAATGTATTACTAATTAGTTATTAGTTTATAATATTTATTTTATGGTTACTATTGGACAACAAACGCCAAACAGCGAATTTGAATATTTTCAGAACGAACAATTTAAAACAGCCCATCTTGCCGACTATCGGGGGAAGTGGCTTGTACTCATGTTTTATCCCGCAGACTTTACATTTGTTTGTCCCACAGAGCTAAGCGAGGCTGCAAGAAAATACGAAGAATTCAAGAAGATTGGCGCAGAAATAATAAGTTTCAGTACCGATACAAAATATGTGCATAAAGCGTGGCATGATAGTTCTCCCGTTATAAAAACTATTACATATCCAATGGGAGCTGATCCAACCGGGAATATCTGTCGAGCATTCGGTACATATCTTGATTTAGACGGTTTGTCGCTTCGTGGAACATTCATCATCGATCCAGACGGTGTACTGAAAGCAATGGACATACACGACAATAGCATTGGGAGAAATATCGATGAGATTTACCGTAAACTTCAAGCTTCTCAATACGTGAGAGAGCACAAAGGTGAAGTCTGCCCTGCGAGTTGGCACCCTGGAGAAAAAACGCTACGACCCGGCGTACAACTAGTGGGGAAGATCTAAAATACGTTATAATGACTAGATGTTACTAAAGGATGCATCGAGGTTGTTTTTGGAGTACTGCGAGATTGATCGTCAGTTTTCAGACAAAACGGTAAGGATGTACGCATATTATCTTCGGTTTTTTGAAGAATGGATGAGTTTACAAAAAAGTGATTCGACGGTTGAAGAAATTAACGAGGATACAATCCGCAGTTTTCGACTCTATCTTTCCCACACGTACAAGAATAAATACAAGGGCGCACTTTCTCGCCAGTCTCAAGGGTATTTTCTTATTGCACTTCGTTCATTTTTCAAATTTCTCTTGAAACAGAAAATTAAAGTTATGTCTCCCGAAATGATAGAGCTTGGAAAGCAGAAAGAACGGGAAATAAAATTTCTTTTACCCGAAGAGCTCCAACGAATTTTTGATAGTGTGGACACCGCTGAGGAACCTGGCTTGCGGGATAGAGCAATACTTGAAGTACTTTTTTCTACCGGGCTCCGTGTGTCGGAATTAGCTTCCCTTAATAAAGATGATATTAATATTGAACGAGGAGAATTTAGTGTCTTAGGGAAAGGGAGCAAAAGAAGAGTGGTATTTCTTTCTGAACACGCAAAGACACGACTTAAGGAATATTTGACAAAAAGAACCGATCCATATTCTGCTCTTTTTATCCGTTATTCGGGACCAAAACCAGAAGAGGGGCTCACTCCTGAAAAGATGCGTTTATCTGTCCGCTCCGTCGAACGACTCGTTGATAAATATCGCAAATTGGCAGGGATTGTAAAGCATTTCAGCCCCCATGCGCTGCGCCATAGTTTTGCAACAGATCTTCTGCAACATGGAGCGGATTTAAGGAGTGTTCAGGAGATGCTTGGTCATAAAAACGTCGCAACAACCCAAATCTATACTCATGTAACAAATCCACGGTTAAGGGAAATACACCAGAAGTATCATTCAGGGAATCAATAGAGGTTTGTATTCAGCTCACCGTAAGCAAAATTGTATACTATAATCACCAATGAATTCATTTTTCAAAAAACACTGGGCTGAAGTGTTGCTTTTTTTTATTACACTTGCCTATGTTGCTTATTTCTCCTGGTTTACTGTACTCCGTTATCAAACTCTTTGGGCTCACTACTTCGATTTAGGAATAATGCAGCAAGCCGTATATAACACATACATGTCCCTTAAAACGGGTGATTTTTCGCGTTTTTTAGAGCTCACCAACCCCCATGGGTTTGATCAAATCAGGAGAATGGCAGTACACAATGATATTCTACTTGCGTTCTTGGCTCCTTTGTATTTTGTTTACTCAGGTCCGGAAACGCTCTTAATAGTTCAAACATTAGTTGTAAGTATCGGTGCTCTGGCGCTTTTTTATATCGCACATCATGTCCTTAAAAAAAGTAAATACGTGAATATCCTCAGTCTCTTATTTTCATTTTCCTATTTATTATACCCTCCATTACAACGTTCAAATCAGTTTGAATTTCATGCAGTAGTTCTTGCAACAACACTTCTGCTTTGTATGTATCTATTTTGGTTGAAAAAGAAATATATGCTTAGTGGTATTTTTCTTGTTCTATCCCTTTTTTCTAAAGAGCAAGTTGGGCTCTCAACATGTTTATTTGGTGCGTATATCCTTATTCGTTCAATGCATAAAAAAAAGAATAAATATGATTCTTATTTCTCTCTATTTGTTATCGTATTTAGCTTTTTTTGGGTTGCTTTTTCATTTATTTATATCATTCCTCATTTTCGTCAATTCGGGAAACATTTTGCCGTCGAGAGATATACAGACTTTGGTGAGACGCCCGTACAGATAATGATAGGTATTGTAAAAAAACCTCAGCTTTTATCTAGCTATATTTTTCAAAAGAATACATTTCAATATATCGTTAATTTATTTGGGCCGTTAGCTTTTTTACCTTTACTGTCTCCTCTCCACGTTGCTATTGTTATCCCTGAATTTGCAATCAACCTTCTCTCTAAAGAGCAGAGTATGACCAATATATATTATCAATATACGGCCGTTATAACGCCATTCTTATTTATTGCATCAGTTGAAGGAATAAGAAAGCTGATTGAAAGTAAAAAAACTATTATCAGTGCCTCTGTTTGTCTTATTGCGGCGTCAGTAGTCTTTTCATTTTTTATTTCCCCCCTTCCCTATTCAAGGATGAAGGAAGTATACCCGATATTATATCCAGCTCAAGAATCAAAAGATGCTTTCACTTGGCAAAAAAAATTAATAAATGAGTCTATAAAGGTAATGGCAACCGGCCATATTGCACCCGTCTTTGCATCAAGAAGATATCTCTATCTTTTTTCCAATCGGTATGATTTAGCTGATTATGTTGTGCTTTCGGTTGATGAGGTTTATAATTCTAACGACAACGTCGCATGGAAAAAAGTTTATGAAAAGCTGGTAGCAGATAAAACGTTCAGACTGGTATTTAAAAATAAAAATTTTGAGGTTTATAAAAAAATATGATATCAATAATAATTCCCTATAACGATGAAGAAAAAAATATACCAGTACTTCTTGGCGAAATAAACGAAGCGATGAAACCGGAAAAGGAGGAATATGAGGTGATACTTATAGACGACGGATCAAAGTTAAAGGTAGCTGAGAAAGATTTTAAATATTCCAATATTCGACTTTTTACTCATAGAAAAAGAATGGGTAAGGGCGAAGCATTGAGAACGGGTGTGCGGCATGCACAGGGAGAGCTCATCTTATTTATGGATGGAGATTTACAAGACGATCCTAACGATATATCTAAATTTCTAGTAGAAATAAGGGGCGGATCAGATTTAGTAAATGGAATAAGGGAAAAAAGGAAGGACACATTTCTCATAAAAACGTACTCATTTTTTGCCAATTTCATAATGAAGAATATATTCCGTTCCCCTTTTTCTGATATCAATTGTGGATTTAAAATGTTCAAGAAAGAAACTTTGGATGAGTTTCCATTATATGGAAATAATTTTCGGTTTTTTCCCCTTTCAGTATTTTATCGGGGATATAGAGTTTCGGAAGTTCCTGTGCACAATAGAACAAGGATTCATGGAGTTTCTAAATTCGGTACAAAAAAAGTATTTACGGGTGTCCTTGACATGATTACGGCATATTTTGTATATATATTTGCAGAGCAGCCTCTTCATTTCTTTGGAAGTATCGGGGGTATCATCTTCCTAATTGGATTTCTCATATCTGCATATCTTGCATTTGAAAGGATATTTTTTGGTGTACTTTTATATCGTAGACCTATTTTGCAGCTTGGAATAGTATTTATCATCGTTGGAATTCAGATTATCATGACAGGCCTCATAGGGGAGCTAATCGTGTATTTCAATAAAAATAGAAAAACTTCCTAAATCTCCACAATCTGATACACTGAATAAATGAGTCCGGTTCTCGCACTAATTATTGCAAACATTATTTGGGGCACGGCTTCGCCCATCTTCAAATTTGCTCTTTTAAATATTCCTCCTTTTACTTTAGCTTTTATTCGATTTTTCTTTGCAGCGCTCCTTATTTTGCCCTTTGCAATAAATAAAAGACAATATGTTTCACAAAGACAATTTCTTACTATTTGTCTGGGAGCGTTCTTTGGTATTACATTAAATATTGCTTTTTTCTTTCTTGCTCTTCCGAAAACCAATAGTATAAATGCTCCCATGATAGCTTCGTCACAACCAATTTTTCTTTTTATTTTCTCAATATTTTTCCTAAAGGAAAAATTTCATATAAATGTACTCATAGGGATACTTATTTCGTTTATTGGAGTTCTAATAATTATTATTTCCCCGCTTTTTATTAATCAAGGAATGACTTTACTCCAAAAGGAAACAGCTCTAGAGGGTAACATCTTTCTTATAATTGCCACTTGTGGATCGCTTCTTCAGGTACTTATTATAAAAAAGGTTTTGAGGGAAGTTAATTATCATGTTGTTACATATATTAGTTTTGTAGTTGGAGCGCTAACTTTTATACCCCTTATGCTTCCAGAACTACAAAAATGGTCCTTTTCTCAGCTTAATGTGAACGGTTGGACAGGAGTCATATTTGGTATATTATTCTCCTCCACGCTCGCTTATGGCTTATATATGTATGGGTTTTCAAAAACAGAAGCACAAGATATAGGCGTATTTAGTTACATAGACCCCGTTGCAGCTTTTATTGTTGCTATTCCGTTGCTCGGAGAATATCCTACCTCCTTTTTCTTCGTTGGGTCATTTTGTATTTTCGTTGGGATTATTCTTGCTGAAGGGAGACTTCACTGGCACCCTCTACATAAGATAAGAAGACATATAAAAGGATAATTACATTGTCAATTTTTTTATCATTTGTTATCCCAGTGAAAACGGGGATCCATGTAGGAAGGTGAATTGTATAGATTCCCACTTTCGTGGGAATGACACAGGGATTTATGTATTTCTTTCCTTGAAAATGGTACAATAAAACATATGAAAAACACGATTTTAGTCACTGGCGCGGGTGGTTATATTGGGTCTGTAGCTTCGTATGTTTTTTTGCAAAATGGGTATAAAGTAATTGCCGTAGATAACTTCACAACGGGATACAAGCAACCTCTGGAAGAACTTCAGAAAAAGTATGGAAATGAGACACTAAAAGTGTATGAATGCGATTTAAAAAAAATAGCCTCCGTTTTTGAAAAAGAAAAACATATAGATATTGTCGCACACTATGCTGCTTCATGTTTGGTTAATGAATCAGTAAAAAATCCATTTAAGTATTTTGACAATAATGTTGGAGGCACTAATAGCCTGTTAAAAGCAATGACCGATGCAAACGTTTTAAAACTCGTTTTTTCTTCAACATGTGCCGTCTACGGAGAAGCAAAATATATGCCTATCGATGAAAAACATCCCCTCGCCCCATCTCAACCATATGGTGCATCAAAACAGATGGTTGAAGAGCTAATAGCCTGGTATGCGCAGTTAAAGAAGCTCAATTATGTCATTCTTCGCTACTTCAACGTGTGTGGCGCGTCCGATGATGGACTTATCGGTGACTCAAAAAAGCCCTCGAGCCTTCTTATGCAAAACGCAGTACGCGGTGCACTAGGTATTGAAACGTTCGCGCTTACGTGTCCAGAAGTAAACACTCCGGATAAAACTCCAATCAGAGACTATGTAAATATCGTTGATTTGAATGAGGCCCACTTGAAAGCACTTGAGCATTTGATGAATGGTAAGCAAAATGAAATAATCAATCTTGGTACAGGTACGGGGAATTCGGTGCTTGAGATTATAAATCAAGTGCAGAAGGTTACAGGTACTTCTTTTAATGTGGGAAAAACTACTCCTCGCGAAGGAGATGACGCAAAGAAAATTGCAGATATCACAAAAGCAAAACAAATATTGGGCTGGGAACCAAAACGAACTATCAGAGAAAGTGTTCAATCTCTTGTAAAATGGTACACCGTTCATCCTCAGGGATGGGAAAAATAATAATATGGCTTTTCGTTTGAATAAATCCAATTTGTTTTTGATCGTAATTAGCGTTTTTCTTGCGTTATTTGTATCTGCTTATTTATCTGAGCGACGAAAGACGAGCATTCTTCAAAAACAGCTAGACACAATAAATAAGATAGAAGCGCCTTATTATGATAAGAGTGATTTAGAAGCACCACGTAAATTGAGCGAAAGCCCGGAAAATAATGTGACTAAAATTCCGATTCTTATGTATCATTATGTGGAATATGTGAAAGATGCAGGAGATATCATACGGAAGCGCCTTGATATCGTTCCCTCACTATTTGAAGAACATTTAAAGGCGCTAGAAAAAGCTCACTATGAAACGTATTTCGTTAAGGATGTTCCCGATATTCTTGACGGAAAAATCAACTACTCTACCCAAAGTGCCGTTCTTACTTTTGATGATGGATATGAAGATTTTTATACAGATGTGTTTCCGCTGCTTAAGAAATACAATGTACGCGCAACCTTGTATGTAATATATGATTTTATTGGCCGTAAGGGCTTTCTCAGTGAAAAACAAATTCGTGAACTCATAGATAGTAATCTGGTGGAAATCGGTTCACATACCCTTGATCACACCTATTTAAAATCAGTTCCAAAAGACTTTGCTGATAAACAGATAATAGAAAGCAAGAAAAAATTTGAAGATACATTTGGAATAAAAATAAAAACATTTGCATATCCTTTCGGAGCATTTAATACAGATAATATTGAGACGGTAAAGAAAGCGGGGTATATCGCTGCTGTGTCTGTGATATCGGGTGAAAAACAAAGCAAAGAAAACCTCTTCTATATGTCACGAATTCGTCCGGGTCTTTTTACTCCCCAATCAATGATTCAGGTTATCGAAAAGATGGAGAAGTGAGACTAAATCGATATTTATTAATATTTAAAATTCACGTGGTCTTTATGCTCTAGGGGAGTAGAATCATTTGGGTCTCCATTGTAATTAATGTAAACCTCTTCATCTTTTTTTATATCTTTAGCAGCAAAATACTCCATTCGTTTTGTTTCATAATTCCGTTTGTATATAGTGTTGGCAGTAAACGAATGATTGGTGAGTATGCAATATCCAAGGACAAATGCTCCAAATTTCTCATCCCAGTCATAATCATAGTTGGTCAATACTGTTTTGTTGAAATCGTCAATCTCTTCAATCGGAATGAGGATGATGGGGCTTGATTCGATAAGTTCACCCTTTTTAATGTTTCTGGCAGCTCTAATACATCGAATTCCGTTTAACGAGTCGGAAGTACTTACATAAATAGGGAGGCTAATTGGTGAGTTTGACATGGATAGATTATATCAAACAATGCCGTTCCATTCTTCGTAAAATTCCTTTAGGTATTGCTCTATATACACATGTCGTTTAGTTGCTATTTTCTTCGCGGTCGATGTATTCATGAGGTCCTTCAATAATAGTAATTTTTCATAAAAATGGTTTAACGAAGGGGTCTCAGTTTTTGTATATTCATTATAGGTAAGTGGAAGATGTGGTGCAATTTGCGGATTGTATATTTCTCGCCCTTTACTACCTCCATAAGCAAAAGTCCGTGCGATTCCAATTGCTCCTAATGCATCCAATCTATCTGCATCTTGGACAATTTTTCCTTCAATTGTTTGCATTATTCTTCTCGCTCCATCAGGCATGAATGAGCTAGCAAAAGAACAGGTTTTTATTATTTCACACACATTTTCGATTATTTTTTGATCAACCGAGATAGAATCCAAGAAGTAATTTACTTTTTTCACTCCTTTATCCACATTACCATCATTGAGCTTCCGATCTGCAATATCATGCAACAGAGACGCAAGTTCAATGATACAAATATCGACATCTTTTTCCTTCTGAGCTATTGTTTTTGCCATATTTCGTACACGCACAATATGCCACCAATCATGCCCAGACCCTTCACCCGATAATGCTTTTTTTACGAATTCCTCAGTCTCAATTATTGACTTGTTGATATCTCTTCTCATAAGCTATATTTAAACTTTTTATTATAAAAATCTATACTATCTTTCACTGCATCATTCCAGGACGGGATCATATTATGATTTGCTGGATACGTTTGATATCCAACATCGATTTTTCCATTTTTTAAAGTCGTTGCTAGATTTTGGGACCATTGTTCTGGCACTTCCCTATCAAGCGTGCCTTGGTGAATGGAAAGAGGTGCTTTAATCCACGAAAAATAATTTATGGGAGAAAACAAATCGGCGTTATAGTCGCGTTCAAAGTTTGCAAGTACTACCCGCAATGCTTTCCCATGATCATCAGCTTCATCCGAATAGTAAAGGATGGAATAGGGAAATGACTTTGAGACAGGCGCCCAAAGCACTGTGGGGTATTGTACTCCTGATAACTCAAGCGTTACCAAAGCAATGTGTCCTCCGTTACTATGTCCCCAAATTCCTATTTTTGAATTGTCGGCCTTGATTGAACCTGAATAACTCGCTTCGAGTCCATCATTTAATGTTTTAAGGGAGGAAAGCAAGGTCAATGCTGTGGTATACATTTGGAATCGCGCTTCAAACGAATCTTTTGCAGGGGGGCTTGACTCTCCAAATCCTAAAAAGTCTGGAGCAAGGGTTATATATCCATTTTGTGCCAATACTTCAGCTACATGTTGGGTGCCTGCCCCAGGGGCATATAATTCATCGGGTATATATCCTCTCAGCATGATAATTATTGGATATACGCCCGGTTTTTTCGGGATATTCATAAGCCCACTCACCGAATCCATTGCCGTTTCCGAGGGAGTTTTTGGAGTTTCAAAATAAAATATTTGAGAAGTAGAATCCGGGGTTTCGCTATACAGCCTGTCAAGCTTTATTATATTTTTTGGGAATGCTGTTTGGTGTAATCGTTCAAATGTATATACGAGAAGTGGTTTTTCAGTTGGCGACGGCGAAGTAATCGGGCTTATGAATCCTTTTTGTTTTGAGATGTAATTAAAATACATCAAAGCAATAAATAAAAAGAAAATAAAGCCAACAAGCATTTTTTTCATACTTCTCTATTATAAATCATGGTATTAAATCGCGTATAATGAAGAGCTATATGCAGTATAAAGCCCTTATATCTGATATCGATGGTACATTAGGTCCTGTTTCGTTGACTCCCCTTCCATCGGATAATGTAAGGGATGCAATTCTGAAGGTCCAAAAAAGTGGGTTTATCTTTACTTTAGCTTCGGGAAAACCATTTTCACTTGTTGAATACTTAATTGATTATTTACAACTATCCTCCCCCATTATTGTAGACAATGGAGCAGCACTTTATGATCCAAAAACCAAAAAGCAAATTATTGAATATACGATAGATTATGAGGAATCATCCGAGATTCTTACTTTCATCCAGCGCTACACAAAGGAATATCGTGTCTCATGCAGCAATGAGAACTTTAAGAATATTATCCAGCTAAATAAGAGCCAAAAAGTAAGAAAATTCGTCATTCTCGATTTATCGCTCACTCAAGCTGACAATCTTATTAAAAAACTCACATTGAAATTCAAAAATCTTCATATCGTTAAAACAAGTAGTGATTTGGGAAAGAAATATTACTCCGTTTACATTTCGTCTTCCGAAGCCACAAAACTACATGCCGTGGCGAAATTCGCTCAACTTATGAATATATCTCCAAAAGAAATTATTGGAATAGGAGATCATTATAATGACTCCCCTTTACTTATGGCGTGTGGCTTTAAGGTGGCTATGGGAAACGCCGTTCCGGAGCTAAAGGCCATCGCAGATTATATTGCTCCCCCAGTAGAAAAAGATGGGCTTGCTCATGTTCTTGAAAAATATGTATTAAATCAGACTCCAAATGCGGGTTGATTTATCACAAGCGTTTCAAATGTGCCGGACATGGTGTAAGTAGTTCCCTTCGCAATAAAACAGCTGTCGCCTTCAATTAACTCATTTTTGTTGTTATCAAATGTTAAAACAAGCGTTCCTTTTATTACGAAATAAACACGATTATAGAGCGTTGTTTCTATTTCTTGATAACTTGTGGCATTTATTATTGCAAGAGATACTGTTGGCGTTATTTCCTTAGTTATGAGATTTATTGCCGTTTTATTGATTGCTATTTTGCGAATTTCTCCGTTATTTTTCTTGACTATTTTAAACATACCACCATTATAAAGCATTTGTGGTTAGGCGCTCCATAAAGTAAAATAGAATGGTTCATATAACGTACAAGGCGCGTTGGCGAAGTGGAAACGCGGAAGTCTGCAAAACTTCTATTGCGCCGGTCCGATTCCGGCACGCGCCTCACAGTGGGAATTAGTGGTATACTGGATGAGTGAGTGAGCGATATAAAAGGAATCCAAATACATCATGTATAATTTGTCAAAAGAGGGTTTACCGGAGGCCTTTTGAAATAAAGAGCAATAAGGGGAGGATTTATTGTAGCTCACGGTGTTATGGGGTCTCTCAAAGAAAAGAGGTGCCGTGTACGATTTGCGGCAAACTTATTCTTTCAGGTCTCAACAAAAAAACATGTAGTAGAGAGTGCGCAAATAAGCAAAGAGTGGGAAGTAAATATACTCATACAAGGCTAAAAGATAAGGTGGAGCATTATAAAAATATCAAGATACGATTATTGGATTTAAGAGGAAAGATCTGTGAAAGATGTGGATATTCCAAGTACGAAATATTACAGGTTCACCACAAAGATAAAAATAGAGAGAATAATAGATTTGACAACTTGGAACTAATCTGTCCTAATTGTCATTATGAGCAACATTTCTTAAAAAATAGTTGGTTACACAAAGTTTGATGGAGGGTGGGCAGGACGGTAATGCGCAAGTCTTGAAAACTTGTGAGCGCAAGCTCTAACAGGTTCGACCCCTGTACCCTCCGCACTTTTGGGAATTGTATAATGACATCAACTCTCGCCCCCTCAGTACAGGCTTTTAGACTGATATAATTATTCCATGTGTAATTGTCTTATCTGTGATAGAATTTCGCTCATTCAAAGTAATAGCAACCCTTATTATGTAAAAGAATTAGAGACAGGGTTTGTAGTTCTAGGGGACTATCAATTCTATAATGGATACACCTTGTTTTTATGTAAAATTCACACAGATGAATTACATAAACTAGACTTCTTTTTCAGAGATACATTTCTTCATGAGATGTCTATTGTCGCAGAGGCGGTATACAGAGCATTTAAACCGAGGAAGTTAAATTATGAATTACTGGGAAATACTGATAGTCATTTGCATTGGCACCTATTTCCTCGCTATAATAATGACCCGCTCCCATTGACTTCAACTTGGGTTTTAGATAAAAAAATACGAGATGACGATAAATTTAAACCAACGAAACGAGAACTAGAAAATTTAAAAGAAAAACTTCTTTCAGAAATAAATTTGTTATAGAAGTAAGATGTTATAAAAAGTTCCAACCGCCATCCACGTTATCATCATCCATTATTTATAATTTGATATAATTTACATATGAACACATCACCTTTACATTTTTCATTAAACCAACATATAAACTATCAAGACGGATCGGTTGTGAGCAAAGAAGTTTTTAAAAATCAGTCAGGGACGATAACTCTCTTTGCATTTGCAGAAGGACAGGGATTGAGTGAACATAAAACTCCATACGACGCATTAGCTTATATAATCGATGGAGAGGCAGATATCACCATATCAGGAGTTCTTAGCAATGTTAAAGCGGGAGAAGTAATCCATATGCCAGCTGGCAAGCCTCATGCTCTTAAAGCAAATAAACAATTTAAGATGCTGTTAACAATGATGAAATCTTAAAAAAGCTTCAACGGCTACCTATACGCTCCCCGAATTCATTATTTAGGCACAGAAATGACTTGGTCATGATTCTTCGTATAAAGAAATTTCAATATTATTGAAGCTAAATAGTGTATGTTGCACCAATACTATAGGCAAATATATGATATAATTATACATGCCCGAACGCTACTCAAATCCAGAGCTCAGAAATTTCAATTTCAAAAGAATTTATTCAGCAGGACTTCCTGTTGCATTAGATGCTCATTTTGGGTTTGTAACTACTCGAGTTGGTCAAATTAATCTATTAGATGGAAGTATTGTGCACGATTCCACTTTAATCTTTGATTTAAATCCAGATATAGGATTAATTTCTCTCAATGGCGAAGGTGGTCCAATTGGACAGTTTAAATATTATGCTGAACCAGCCGAAAATTAAGCATTAGTATTTAAAATTAAAATAGATACATTTAAAGGTCAGGGATCTGGTATTGCGACATCTTTAACGACTCTTGGTGACGTTTCAGTGTGTAGGCTTGCACGTTTATACGATGGTTATGACGCTATTTTTGCAGAGGCAGAAGATCTATCCACACATAGAGGTGAACGGAGCGGTTGGACCTCAAACATGTTCAAAAAAATTGGTTTTGTTAAAACTTCTGGAAAGATGCACCTGAAGCAATTAAGATGACAATATTGATTTTATACAATTTAATGTTTCAGTCTTAAGATAAGGGTTCAACCGCCACCCACGCTCCCCACCCGAGAAAAAGTTATTGTTTTTTATTTTTACGCCGCACAATAAACTTATATTGTAATTATGCATGTTTATTCTATTTATTTGACAACAAGGCTCTAAAGGTATATAATGATGGCATTATTAATATATACTAAATCCTATGGCAGAACCACTATCTCGTCGAGAGGCATTAAAAGTAGGGGGAGCAGGAATAGCAGCTATAGCATTATATCTCTTATTTTCTAATCAAACTGCAAGAGCGGCAATTCAAGAACGACCTTAAGTTCCAGGAATAAATGCATTAAACTACGATGAAACAAGCGCTGATCGTAATATTCCAGGTCAAACTACACAAATAGCAGATTACCTCCGTAAAATAGATGAGATTGGTTCACAGAGTGCCACAGAATCTGACCTTATCGCAGCTATCCAGTATATTCAACAAGAAGCAGCTGCTGCTAACGCCACAACCATTGTCGATGCAGAGCAGATTAATTTTAGAACAGTACCTGAAGCTTCTACTTGGCTTGTTTGGATAAGTAACAGAGATAATATAGTTAGATCACCAAGCGATGTTCAGCTTCCACTTGGAATGCCAGGGATTACATTCCCTCATTTGCAAGGACAGGTTGCCGTTGTACATGCATTTGATGCTCGAGTACCTGATCGCGATATCTCAACATTTGCCTGTAAACCTGGTACGCCACAGAATCAAAGATTCTGGGCAGTAGCAGTTAAGTAATAGCAAGCATATCTTGGGAAGCAAAAGTATCTAAAAAGGAATATTACTTTCATGGGGAAACTCATTGACCAATAAAAGTTGGATAATTTTTTCTGACTCCCAAAGGTTGTTTTCAGCTTCGAAATAGGCTTTATTTGAGGTGTTGTAGGTTTAGATTTGTTATATTGTAAGGCCTATAGTATAATATACAATGGAAATAAAAAAGGGTGGCCCAGAGCTTATGAGAGCTATGAGTCCTCGTGTGAGAGTAAATCTTGGCGATTCGACTTTGTTAACGTCTTTAATGACAATTTCTCGCGGTATTCCTGCAGTAATTATTGATAACAATCCATTCGCATTTTCAGCTCTCTGCCGAGAACTTGAAAGTGGGCAACCTGTATTCAGCTTCCTCGATACTTCACCAAAACAAAGTACAATTTATGCCTCGATTAATAATCGCGTATTACAAGATCCTCAGTCGACCCGCGATCTTTATGGAACATATGCAGAGGTATGGAAGAAAGCAAAAAATAATCTTCACTTACTTACTTATATTGATGCGAGTATAGAGAAAACGATTTTACAAATCCCAAAGCCTATTGCCATAGCAGATGAAGTAACCTATTT
>JBBQLR010000005.1:0-39708 GCA_038328135.1 Patescibacteria group bacterium
AAGGAGTTTAATCTCTATTTCCCAGTCGATTTAGTTCTTGCACTTTCCACATTTTTGCTATTGGTAACTTTGCTTAAAGAGCTTCCTGTGATTGGAGTCATATATTTCTTTGTCTTGTCATTTTCTGCGCCGAGAAGCAATCTTATGAAAATAGGAGAAACAGATTATCAATCGGGCCTCTTTATCGCGCTTGGCGCTATCTCGTTTTTCCTCGTATTATGGAAGTATAAATATTTGAAGTTCACTTTTGAGCCATTGGAAATTGTAAGAAAGTTTTTAGTCGCAATGGTGTTACTTTACGGTATTTTCGCAGGATTATTTTTAGTTCAGAATACCTACAATAAGTTTTATATGAGATATACTCAAAAAATGCCAGGCATCTATGATCATGCTCCAACAGCATTTTTCATTAATGAGATCCTTGGAAAAGATGATTACTATTGGGTGGGCCCTTATGAACCTCAAGAAGAATTTTTTGTAAAAGAAGCTCGTTTGCCAGGCAAATTTCCAACATTACTACCTCAATTTAGAGAAAGCGAGTATTTTAGTACTGAGTTTATAAAGCAATTTGAAAAGAACATGCCTAAGATAATAATGTATAAGCATGAAGCTTCTATATTTGGTACGCCAGCATTGGAGTTTGGAAAATATTTTACCGACTGGATGGAGAAAAAATATATTTCTCTTGAACATATAAAAGGGGTTAATGTTCTTAAAAGCCCTGAGACTTTTAACATGAGGACAGATGTTTACATCTTGAAATCAGAACAAAATACTCTTCTTAAAAAATTAAAAGAAAAAGGGTATATTGAAGTAAAATGAAAAATAGTTGGGTTATTGTACTTCTCATTCTTTTTTTTGCTTTTTTTGTGAGAATTATAGTTGCACAATATTATCTTAGTCCTAACTCCATTAAGAAAGATTCAATAAATAGAGACTTAATCCGATATAAAAATTGGGCAATATCTACAAATCGATATGGAATAAGTAAAATATACATCCCTAATAATAAAATTTTAGGAACAGATAAGGTTAATCAACCATTTGGAATAGTGTATCTTCATACCGGAGCATACATCTTTTATTCTGAAACGATAAAACAGTATCACATTATTACAAAAAATATATTATCGGAAACCGACTTTGATAGGTATTTTCTTCTTACTATAAAGCTTGTTTCTATCTTGGCAGATATGCTGATAGGGTTGATGATTTATAAAATTATAAAAGAAAAGACTTCGATAAAATGGGCAATTATCTGCATGAGTCTATTTCTATTCAATCCTGCCACAATTTATAGCAGTTCAGCGTGGGGTCAGACGGATAGCATCAATAATCTCTTATTTTTTATTGCAATATATTTGTTATCTAAACAACAACTCATTAATTCAACATTATTATATGTAGGATCTCTCCTGATAAAGATTTCTCTTCTTCCTGTATTACCACTGTATTTCGCAATACAGAATATTATTTTTAAAAAAATAGCTTTGAAAAAAATAACAGTATCAATATTTGTTTTTGCTTTAAGTATTTTAGTTTTAACATGCACGGTTTCCAACAATCCTTTTCAATGGCTTGTTGATTTCATGATTAAAAACTCCGCCGGAGAGCTTTCATATATTACCGTATATACCTTCAACTTCTGGTGGTTGTTACTTAGACCAAAGTTTTTACTTGATGTACCGAGTAGTTATACCTTATTTCTAGGTATTACATTAAGTATTTGGGGTTACATTTTATTTATAATTGTTTTCATCCCAATTCTTATCAAAGTACTAAAAGGAAATATAAATAATGAAAAAAGCAAATTTGAATTTATTATTTTAAGTGTTTTTGTTGTTGAGTTTCTTTCTTTTCTGTTTCTTCCTAGGATGCACGAAAGGTATTTATATCCTGTACTTCCGTTTTTTATAACTTATATAGGAGTTTCAAAGAGAAGAAAACTAAATATTCTATTTTTTTTCATATTAACATCTATTCTATTTATAAATATGTATGTGGTATGGCATCCAATATTTATTTTTCCAGTACTATTTGAAGGATTAATAGCTCATTGGAAAATGAGATGGCTTATGAGTTTGGTTCTGGTACTAATTTGTTTATACTATTATTGGGTACATATTATATACAAGAAAAAAACTAAGAATTTGCCATCAAAAATTACAGATATTAGATGAAATGAAAAAAATATTTTTTCGATTACTCCAATACATCAAAGAGAATCCATTAACTACTACTCTTATTGTTATAGCCGCTTTCTTGCATCTTCTAGTTATAGTACCTAGTGGTTCACATTACTGTTTTGGTACGAACTGTGGGGACTTTTTCTGGGGGGTGAATGAACATGATGGAATTTGGCATATCGCAGTTGCTGAGTCAGCATTTAAAACTTTTCCGCCGAGAAACCCTATTTTTTCTGGAGCCATGCTCTCAGGATATAACTCTTTATTAGATTTTATTTTGTACGTTTTTTCACTCGTAGGAATTTCGCCGTTCATTATGTATTTCAAGATAATGCCGATAGTATGGTTTACCTCTTTTACGTACTTTGCAATAAAGTTAAGTACAAGAATTCACAAAAGTAAGACATTTACCTTCCTATTTTTATTTTTATCATACTTCGGTGCGTCATTCAGTTTTATAATCCCGCTTTTTAAAGCTAAGTCGTTTATCGGTACATCTTCACTGCTTTCAATGCAATCAATATTAACCCTCACCAATGTTCAGCTCGCATTCTCCTATGTTTTCTTATTCCTCATTCTAATCATTCTTTATAGCAAAAAAATATCAAAGAAAGAAATAGCTTTACTGTGTGTATACATATTTTTCCAATGGGGTTTGAAGTTTTATGCTGGTTTTATTTCTACCGTCATAGTTGGCAGTTATCTTCTCATGAAATGGATAAATGAAAGAAATAAGAAGTATTTCTTTTTCGTTCTTTTCATATCAGCTTCCTCGCTTATTTCGATTGTGCTAAATTACAATCCATTCGGACAGGTGGGGAATAATGGAATGCCTTTTTCGTTTAGTCCACTATCGTTAGTTTGGCCTCTTATAGAGGATCCAAGTATGTTTTATTCCGCATATTGGTCCAATGCTAAATATACGCTTCTTGCCTCTTCTAAATTAAGTCCACGCCTCCTGATAATGATGGTTGGATTAACAATTACCTATATTGTCTTAAATATAGGTCCACGCATCTTAGGTATATATATGCTATTGAAAAAATGCATCACGAAGAAAGCCTCAGTATTAGATTTCTCCATATTCATAGGAATAGTTTTATCTTTAGTTTTTCCAATATTATTTATTCAACGAGGAATATGGTGGAATACAGTCCAATTCTTTTTTCCTGTATTCATTTTATTAAATATTTATACCGCGGAATTTATTGTAAATCGTAAAAATAAGATAGTGCGGTCAGCTCTCGTTTTAATTCTTATAATGGTATCAATTCCCTACACAGTAGAGGCCCTTAAAGGTTATATAAACCCCGGAGTAATTATAGTTTCGGATAGTGAGAAAAAAGCTCTGAGTTTCCTTAAAACACTTCCCGATGGAGTTGTATATAGTCCGCTTTATAATCCAAATCCACTTCTTAATAAGAACGGAGCTATATCGATTTCAAACCACGTTGACTCTTCCTATATTCCAGCATATACAGGTAAGCAGATGTATTATGCTAATTTTGTTCAATTGGTTCTTTTAAATATAAAACAAGAACAGAGAAGAGAACAAATAATCAAAGGAGAATGTTCACTGAGTACTACCATTTCCTATGTTTATTTCAATAAAAACACAATAGACTCTTTTATAAAGAAATGTGTGTTGAAGGGTAGCTCATTTTCTGCATTATATTCCCATGATGGATATCATATTTATTCCTCAATGCAACGAGGCTCCTTATAGAATGCCCTTGTTAAGGTAATAAATTACTACGAGACTATCAACATTCCTACATTTATTTGTTGCCCACCTCTACAGCAATCCAACGCTTACAGAAATGTTCTATATTCATTTTTTCGATATTAAAATCAGATAGAAAATGAGGATTAATCCAAGGGCTAAGAGTAAATTCTTTACACAATTTACCGTTAACTATTGAATAGTCTGTTCCTGCATCTACTTGGTTTATTATAAGGTAATTGAAGGGTATTTTTTTATAACAATTATTCTTATCATGTTCGATAACATAAGTATTATTAGGATTAAAATCCTGTAAACATTTTGAAGTAATAGTAATATTATCAATAGTGAATTCTTCAATTTTATTGAATGTTTGTTTTTGTTTAAGAATACGCTCTTGTTCATTGCGAGGCAGATAAAAAAGTAAACTGCTGAACATAACTTGTGGTTTAGGCGAAATAATAATCACTCTTGAAGAAAGTCGCTCTTCGAGTGAAAGGTATTTGGATAAAATACGAGAACTTGTCTGATAATGTGTGTTTAGTTGGATAGGAAGAATGAAAAAGTATACATATTGGAAGAAGCAATAACTTACAACATATAAGGAACCTATAGCGATTTTTAATAATGTTTTTGAAAAATATTTAGTTGAGGCTAAATATAAGGTATACAATCCGAATGTTATATATATAAGCAACATAGGAAGTAGAAAAATGCCGCGGTTGGAAAGTGAAAACCCAGCTAAACTGGATGCACTTGATAAGGGTGCAACGACAGTTGCGGCTGTTATTAGCCAAAAAACGTTTTTCCGTTTTTGAAATAAAGCAAGAAAGCCCACGGGTAATAATAAAAATTCAAAAACATAGAAAAAACCATGAATATCAATTACCTCAGCCTTAGAAAATAATATGATGGGTGAAAATGCCTCTAAATAGTTTCCGATGAAATATCGAGCTGCAAAAATAACCTTATTAATCATAATTCCTTGCAACGGCGTTTGAATTGAGGCCTGCCTCATTTGATCTACAGCATGAGCAAAATATTCTGTATTTGTAAAAACCAACTCATTTAACCTTATATCGAGAATGGATCCTGCGACAATCATTTCTCCAATTGAAAATAAAATAAAAACTAATATTGAAACTAGAATAACAAGAAGGTAGAGATACAACTTTTTACCCTTTACCTTATTAATAATGATCTGATACATTGTGAAAATTGTTACTAATGGTATGAAATAAAGCTTGGCGCCGTGGTAAGAAAAAAATCCGAGTATAAAACAAAAGATAGATAGAATTATATTCTTAACAGAATACTTACTTATAATAAAGTAAGCACCAAGCATATAAAATAAAAGTGCGAACGACCCATCCATTCCATGACGCGAAAGAAAAAAACTCCAAGGATTTAACAGAAATAATATCCCTCCAACAAAGGAAATATCTTTCTTATTGAATAACCGGTAAATAAGAAACATAAAAACGACTGAGGTAACAATATTCAAAATGACGTATAAGGACCGATAAGTAACAATATTCAGGTCTATCAGATTCCATAAAGGAGATAAAACCATATACGGGACTGGGCTTATCTTTCCTAAGGTGTTAGTAGAAATGAGGCTTTTAGGAAATCCAACACCTGATAAATCTGTGCCCATCATTTGAAACGATTTACTACTTAGTGAGTATTCTACCTCATCATATAATAAACCCGTTGGAAACAAACCTATCCAAATAAACCTTGAAAAAACTAGAAGGCAAAATAGTATTAAAAATAAATAATTGTTTTTAACGAAATTTTTAATAAACTTCATATTAAATATTTTTATACAATTTTCGATTAGAACTTAATCAAATTTGACAAGTAATTAATATTAAATTGTTAATGATCATATATCTCAACATAAGTAAGGTACCAATATGTTGATTATTAATTAACACTTAATTTATTTAAATAATTATTTCACCATTCTTCGAAGCATAGAGCCTAAGAGTTTATCCATCACTCGTTTCGGACCCCAATAGATAGTTTCAGCCAAGCCTTGCGCAAAGAATCGCTTCATATTTATTGCGGGCTCCTCGATATCGGCGCTATATTTTCTTTTTTCCCAGTAGTAGAAGTAGACTAGGAATGAATAGAAAAGTTGCAAAATGGAAAGGGTAAAGCCCAACATGCCATCTTTATATCCTTCTCCAGCAAAATATCTACTTACAAATTCGGATATTGCATTTTGAGTGGCTTCTTTTAGATGAAATTCTTTTTTTAGTTCTATCTTTTCTCCCGCTTCTATTTTTGCATATCTCATCATGCGTATTACATAATCATCGATTGAATCATAGTTATGGTGAAGAATCGCATTGTTCTCGCTTGCGGGAAGTTCAAGAACGGTGCCGTCCACTTCCGGAGGACGATGTATTTTTGTAGGAAAGGTGATGGCGGTTTTTTTGAATAAGCGTATTTGGTAATCAGGCCACCATCTACTATGTTGTACCCAAGATCCAAACACCATATTTTTCCGTGGGATTTTAATGGCATCATATGTTCCAACAACTTTATTTAGTTCTTCTATGAGTTCGTTAGGTAATTCTTAATCAGCATCAAGAAACAAAACATGTTCATATTTTGCCTTATTCTTCAGCGTTTCCCGTATGAGTTCAATGTAAGCAACGTCTCCCATTGGGACAATTGTCACATTTTTCATTTTTTCCACTTCATCATGGAGAGATTTTTCCATCCCGATATCGGCAACAAGAATTTCATCTGCTATATGTCCGAGTGAAGTGAGACATGCATATACATGATCTGGTCGTCCCTTTATCACCGTAATGCCTGTTATTTTCATACTATTTATCTCCTAATAAGTTGCCTTAACTCATTCATTATATTAATTTTAAACACAAATAAAAGGACAAGAAGATATGTGCTGGCTCCAGTAACACTAGACAGTATGAGGCCATGCAATGTGTGAGGGAAGATCTGTTTCACAATAAGTATGACAACCCCCATTGCTATCGAAGAGAAAAATGGTTTGTAGACAGAGGCAAAAATATGGAATGGAACAAATTCTTGTGCCTTCTTAACGACAAGAACGGATGAGAGTGAAATAATCATTACCGTCACAGGAAATCCGTAATAGCCAAAAAAATGAGTTAAAAGAGGTGTGAATATCCAGGTGATAATTGTCCATGAAAGCATAAACATAAATGGAATTTTTGCCTTACCAAGTGAGTTGATGAGATTAATGAGTGGCGAGGAGAAAGAGGCAAAGAATGCGGAAACACAGAAAATGTATAAAAGGGGAAGTGCAGGAGCCCATTTTGCATATTTTGGGATAATATGCACAACATCATCCATAGACAAAGCTAAACCCAAAATAGCTGGGGTGAGTAAGGCTGTTTGATAGAACATTATTTTTTCTATCGTCTGCTTCACTTTTTCCTTGTCATGTTGAAGTCGAGATAGGACAGGGAAGAGTACCTTTGTTATATTATCCATGATAATCCGTATGGGTGCTTCAGCCCATTTTTTTGCCCATCCAATATAGCCTACTCCTGCAAACCCGATTACTTTCCCTAGAAATAACGTAATAAGATCATCCTTGAAAAGCGCAAGGAACGAACTGGCTTGGAATGGGACGCCAAATGAAAGTAATTCTTTGAGACTTGACCTTGAAATATTGAGCGAGGGTTTCCAAGGAGACACAAAATAAATGAGGATAAGACCCACAATGGAGCGCAAAAGGACAGCGATGGTAAAGCTTGTTAACCCAAACTTAAGTATCGCCAACACGATGATAGTAATATAGAAAACAGTATTCTCCGTGATTTGGACAAGGACAATTTTTTGAAATGCGATTTTTCTTTCAAGCAAAATGGAGGGGATTGTTTTGAGAGAAGAGGTAAAAAAACTAACAAGAAGAGCCCAGTACAAATAGACCGCTTCTTGAGGAAGTTTGTAGAATGAACGAATAAAATTCGTTCCTAAAAATCCAATACATATGATAGTAACAATAAGTATTTGTTGTACGGTAAAAGTAGTTGTAAAATCATTTTCAGACGTTTCTTTTTTTTGGACGAGCGAAGCCGCAAGCCCAATATCGGAGAAATAATTCAGCACTGAAATAAGGGACATCACTGTGATATACATTCCAAATATGGTCGGGGAGAGAAGAATAGTAACCACAAGATTCGCCACAAGCCCAAGTAATGCGGAGTAGCCGCTTTGAAAAAAGAGACTTAATGTACTAATAATGCTGCTTCGCTTTATCGCTGCGTATTGCTCAGTTTTTTCCATATTTTTTTATTCGAACAAAGGAAAATAAGAATGATAAAAACTACAATCGTAATGCCATTTCCGGCTTTTTCGATAGGTGTTTCATTATACCTTACAACAATTGTTGAGTGAGGGGGGAGGTTGGTTAGGATGGGTCTTCCAAGCGAATCAAACTGAGTTGGAATTATTTTGACTCCATTATTACTTATCTCCCAGAATGGAAAATAATGGATAGGAATCGTTACTCGTTCCGTATTTACCGCTATCTTTTTATAAAAGGGCGTGTTTGTCGTGTAATCGACTGAAGTAATAGGGAAGCCTACTTTGGATTGATCATACTTTCTCCATTCGTCGTAACTACCAGATTGAGGAAAATATTCAGGTATCTGATAGGCTGCTTTTATTTGAATATAGTCCTTAGAGATGAACATTGAGTCATATTCATCAAACGTATATTTCCATGGGCGGAAAAAAAACTTACTTGAAGAATATAAAATTCCTAGAGAGACAAGGATGGCAATGAGGCTGTTAACTGTATTATTTTTAGTCAAGGATGTTAAATAAGAAGCAAAATATGCAACACCAAACACTACGAGTGGGAGGAATCTCCAAGGAAATTGAAAAACCGCGACAATAGGCGCGAATAAATCCCATAACGGTTTAGAGGCATAGATAGTTAAAAAGGCAGCAAACAGAGTACCGCCAAGTATAATAAAGGAAAGAAGTGTCTTATTTCCCCCTTTTTCCTTAAAGAACTTTATAAAAAATAGTGCCAGCCCCGACCCTGCAAGAATAAGATGGATTTTGCCTATTTGAAAAGACATATCGTCGTTAAAGCACCCAACGCCGCTTCCTCCGAAACTCCATTTATCCGCTTTCCATAACTGCCATACACAAAGGAAGTTGTCTGTGTATTTTGTTCTTGATGCAATTGTGTTTGCATAGGTTAATTTATTTTCAAGTAGCGCAGGTAATAGAAAATATGATGACAAAAGAAGCCCGATGATTATTGAGAGGAATGCTTTCTTCTTATTCTGTAATGTGAGTGAAAAAAAGAAAACATATACCACAGATACAAGAGAAAGAACATTGTGGACGGTGAATAAACAGGAGAGTGTTATCGTGGAGAAAAAAAAGAGCAACCAATGTTTTCCGTTATCACTTTTTTTAAGCAAGTAAAGTGCTAGAGGAAAAAGTGCCATGAACCATATTTCTCCAACATTTCCCCGTACAAATATTTCAACCGCCATCCACAATGAGGACGAATATACACTTGCGCCTAACAGTCCGCCCCAAAAACCAAAAAATAATGAACTAAATAAAAAAAATGAAACAAAAGATCCAACTAATCCAAGAAATATGACCAATTTAAGAGAAAGAACGGAAGATAATCCTATGAGTTGTAAGATGCCTCCAATCCAATAAGTAAATGGAGCATAAAAATTAAAGACGGGAAATCCATGTTGGAAGGAAAAGTTCGGAGCGAGGCGAGGTGGGATTATCCCACCTTTTAAATTGAGGGCGAACTCCTGCATACGTGAAGCTTGAGTATTATCATGAAAAGAGAATAAATGAGGATCGAGAGGATTAATATCTTTTCCCAAAAAGATACAAACAGCAAGTAAAGCTACACAAAAAATAACTATTTTTTTCACATCTTCATTATACAATAATCAGCCTTGGAGAATAGAAGAATCTGACGAAATTACTTAGTCAATTCAAACAATTGAATTACAGAAGTATTTCCGCTTTTGAAGTAACTCTTTATCAGTTTCATGGGCCAATTTGCAGGATAGGTAAGTTCGTGAGCAGTTACAACATACACATATTCTTTACCCACATCGCTTTGATGCTTTTTAAGTACTTCCAAATTAAGAGGCCAGTATCCTTGAATATAGATTTGATCGCCTTGAAGAATAAATACGTTTAGCATATCTCCAGTTAGTCCAAAGTCGCCTTCTGCGATGATTCGGACAGGTTTTTCTTTTGATTTTTCACGGGCAAACTTAATAATTTCATCCATTCCAAGCCCAACATTTGCTCCAGTAATATATTGCCCTTTATCGGTATCGGGAAATTTAATTTTTGTATAGTTGGTCCACATAGGATATTGTAAAACTATAAAAGTTCCGATAATCAAACTGAGTAACAATACTAATAATCGATTATCTTTTATTTTTCCTAGGAGGTATGCTGCAAAAATAGTTAGGAGTGTACCTAGAAATATGATATATCGCGGGAATAAAACACGAGTCATCGCTGCAAGGCCAAAATAGGGGACTATTAATAAAATTGAAAAGAAAATAAACAATTTCCAATGAGAACGCAGCAATAAGAATAATCCAATAAATGCGAATGGGACAATTATCCATCCGGACTCACTAAAGACGTAGTTAGGGATAGTAATAAGGTTTGAAAATAACACTTCAAAAGGATGTTGAATCCAGTATCCAAACGTCATCACAAACGTGGTATTTTTTTGGGATATATAATGCATGTAGGGCGAAAGGCGCTGTACGTTATACACTAATTGAGATAATATAAGTACAACTCCCCATAAAAAGAGGTATCCGATTAATCCATTTAATTTCTTTTTTTTATAATCAAACAGAACAAATGAAGCTAAGAATGAAACCCCGAGTAACATTTGTACAGATGATTTTGTGAGGAGCGCAAATCCAGCGCTCAATCCAAAAATAAGTGCGACATCAAGTCGTACAGTATTTACCAAGAGTACTGTAAAAAATACAATCCATATAAACGCAGCATTCACACCGGAGTCCATGAGAGCCATTCGATCATAAAATAGAAAATAGGGGGAGAATACATATAAGAATGAGCCAATGAAGGCTGTTTTCTTGCCGAAAAGATAGGAAAGCAGTAAAAAAAGCCCCACAAGTGCCACCATTCCGGTCGCTACAGAAAAAAGCCTTCCTCCAAGTAGTGCATCTTGTGGGAATAATTTTAAAAACGGTATTGTTCCCCATGTTTGTAATGGTTGTCTGCCGTCAGTGAGGGAAATAAACCGCCAACTTGCATCATGCCATGCCACTTTCGCCCAATGAATATATATTCCTTCATCCGTAAAAATAGGAAGAAGCTTAATATTATAAAGTCGGGTCACAAGATAGAGAATTTTTACAATTCCTAATAAAAGTACGTCACGGAGAGAAAACCTTTTTTTGATGAATTTAATTATCGCTGAAAAATCAAACATATCAATAAATTATATCACTTCAGTTTTACAGGCACTATGATGATGGTCGTGTAGCTTCAATAGATTATTTCAGTATAATAGATAAATCAATATGATTACTTGTTATTTTGGAGAAAATAAAGCGATAGGGGGGCTTCGACACGTTACCGTGAATGCGCTTATCATCGATAACGATAAGGTCCTTTTGGGGAAGCGAGGAACGGCGCATGGTTGGAAAATGACCGAGTTCGGAAAATGGGGTTTAATTGGAGGATATTTAGGACGGGATGAAACGTGTATTCAAGCTTTAAAAAGAGAGGCTATTGAAGAGAGTGGCAGTGAAATAGATGCTATAACATTATTCAGAATTAAAGATGACCCCAATAGACCAAAAGAAGATACACAAAATGTCGATTTTATTTTTATAGCTCATTTTGTCAAACAGATAGGGAGTAGTGATACAGAAGTGACAGAACTAAAATGGTTTCCCCTTTCCGCTCTTCCTGCTCCCGAGCAAATTGCATTCGATCATGGGGAGAGTATAGAACTCTACAAAGAATACCTAAAGAAAAATCATTCCCTCCCCTTACTTGGTTGAAACGTTGTAGATATCCTCATGGAGAAAGCGGGCTAGTGCAAATGCCACTCCGTGTTGTACTCCTTGTGAGCGGGTCACTATGCCCTTTGTCATAATGCCGAACATGCCGATTCCTTCCCCGATTTTTGTTGTTTTAAAGTGGGCATCGATTGCCTCTTCTAGATTTTTGCCTTTATGAATAGAATCCATTATGATTTCAGGGAGAACCAAACCTCCTGAAGCTCCAACGCCAATGTATTTTTTCTTATTGACGATAACTACGATTGAATGTTCAAACCAACCGAAGGTATGTTTATGCAGCCCTCCTTCAATTCCCACGCCGTATTCCGCGCCTCTTACTTTTTTGAGTGCATTTTGGGCTCGATTGAGTGCTCCTTTATACATTTCATCTATACTCATTGGCTGTTCTGCAACGCCGGAGGGGACAGAAATACCTTTGATTACAGCATGAGGGAAATGTTTGGTAAAAACCATCTCCACCGGTATAATTTTGGTGGGATTTGTTGAGCCGACTGCTACTATCATATGGATTGAATTTTAGCAACATTTCTGGTATAATGAAAGTCACAAAATATGAAAAAAACATTTGGTAATCCATGCTCACGTTGCGGTAAAGAAAGAATCATCATTCGCACTTGGAAAGAGAAGGTTGATAGTTCAGTAATTACCAATACCGAGACTGCGTGTCCCGATAAAGAATGTCAACTTGAAGTAGAGAAAATAAATAGAAAACAACAAGAAAGAAGCGCTGCGCTGAAGCGGGAAAGCGAAAAGCGCCTTCAAAGTAGAAAAGATAGCTCTAAGAAAAATAAAAAAGCCAAGGGAAAATAAATCTCTCTTATATATGCCTTAGGCAAATATGATACTATAAATAGATACTCCTTTAATTTGAGTACAGAATACTAAATGGACGTACAGCTTACAGAACAACAAAAACAAGAAGCATACGCAAAAAATCTTGCGTTGGTTCAAGCACAAGCTGACCTGAACAGCAAGGTAAAAGAGGTTACTGCTTCTAAAGGATATGGAAAGGCATATGTGATGAGCGTTCTATTTCCACCAATGGGATTATTCTATTTTGTGAAGTATCTCTTTTTTGATGGAAGTGACCAAGCTATTAAAGCAGGCATTATTTCTTTAGTATTAACTCTTGCTTCATTACTTATCTCGATTCTATCGCTTGCAGCTCTTTTTAACCAAGCAACTTCAGGTATGCCACAGGGTAATCTCCAGATGCTTCAGGATCTTGCAAATCCAAAAAAACAGCAAGAGATATTGCAACTATATAAATAATATACTACTGACCTTCAATGTAAGAGAGACATATTAGGATTTACTTACTCTGATTATTTTGTATCCCTCAAACCAAATTATACTTATAAGGGCTGCAAAAAAGGTAATTATTATCTGGCTAATACTCATCGGTGCAAAATAAAATATATTTCTTAAAAATGGAATATTAACGATAAGAAATAAGAAAAATATTGTTCCTCCTAAAACAAAAAAGAGTGATTCGTTTTTATTCTTTAAAATTTGGATAAAATGCTCCGTGTGGGATAAGTTAACAATGATGAGTAAAAGATTTGCGAAAACGATTGTCATAAAAGAAAGTGTCCGTGCTTGTTTTTCCCCAAAACCAAAATGGAGGGAAATAAGAAATACAATAAATACTACGGATAAAATGCTCAATCCTTGAAGGAGGCTTAATACGAGCGTTTTTTTACTGATAAGAGGTTGTTTAAGATTTCGTGGGGGTCTTTTCATCACGTTGCGTTCTTCTTTCTCAGCCTCAAATACTACAGAACACGCAGGGTCGATGATGAGTTCCAAAAATGCGATGTGTGCAGGAAATAAAATAAGAGGCATATTAAAGATAATCGGGAGGAGCGACATGCCAGCGATTGGAACGTGGACAGCTAGAATGAATGCAATGGATTTTTTGAGATTATCAAATATTCTTCTTCCTAATCGGATGGCAGAAACGATAGAGGAGAAATCATCATTAAGTAGTACAAGATCTGCAGCTTCTCGCGCTACATCCGTTCCACGTTCACCCATAGCAATGCCAATATGTGCTGATTTCAGTGCTGGAGCATCATTTACCCCGTCACCGGTCATAGCCACAATGTCCCCATTTGCTTTCAATGCATTTACAATAGCCAACTTTTGTTCTGGCACCACTCGAGCACATATATTTACTTCTTTGATTTTTTCCCGAAGTTGAAGGTGATTGAGTGTCATAAGTTCACTTCCGGTAAGATATTCTTCCGGATTTTTTAGTCCAATTTGCCTAGCAATGTACTGTGCTGTCCCAGGGTAGTCTCCGGTTATCATAATTACCCTCACTCCTGCGGTGTAGCATTCTTTCACGGATTGCACGACGGTTGGTCTTATTGGATCGGTGAACCCAATGAGTCCAACGAATTCGAATGGATAATCATGTTGTATTTTTGGAAGATCAGATTTGGAATAAAGTGCTTTTGCAACTCCCAGTACACGAAGTCCCCTTTCTGACATTATTTGAATATTATTCAATAGCTCCTTTTTTTGTTCATCATTAAAATGGCATAAATCAGCGATCGCTTCTGGGGCACCTTTTGTTGCAATCACGTAGTCTTTTTCATTTGGAGAATTCCATACATGTGACAATGCTAATAACTCCTTGGAAAGGGGATATTCGCGGATAAGGCGCCAATCGGTATGAATATGGTCTGTTTGAAAAAGTAATTTCTCACCTTTTAATTTGATTTCTTTTTCTATTGGATCAAATGGATTTTTTTGGCTTGCTAAAAGCGAATATTCACATAATGCGTGATATTTCTCAGGTAATGAAACAGTTCCAGCATCCTTAAATTCATACAATTCATTTTGGACCATAATGCCATCGAGACGCATTTTATTGAGTGTTAACGTGCCAGTTTTATCAACGCAAAGAACATTTGCTGCTCCCAACGTTTCTATCGCGGCGGTCTTTCTCGTCAACACTTTTCGTTTGGAGATTCTCCATGCGCCCAAGGTAAGAAAAACGAGGAGAACAACGGGAAATTCCTCGGGTAACAATGCCATTCCAAGCGTAATTCCCGCTAGTAGCCCTTTAATAAAGCTGCCCTTTGTGATGATATAAAGGACAACCACGACGATACACAGGATTAACCCGATGATGGTAAAGTTTTTTACGATTTTCCCTGTTTCTTTCTTCAATAAAGTATCTTCATCTGTAATACTTTGCAAGGATCTGCCAATTTTCCCTATCTGAGTGTCAATTCCAGTTAAAATCACCCGTGCAGTAGCTCTTCCTTGCGTTACCATAGTACCCGAAAATAAGAAAGGCAAATCCTCGCCACCTGGTCGGGTAAGTTCTTCCTTACCATCCCAATCAGCTTTACGGACAGCGAGTGATTCACCAGTCAATAGGGACTCATCAATAAGTAGATTTATTGCTGAAAGTACCACCGCATCAGCAGGCACCCTATCGCCTTCCCGAACTATGATAATGTCATCTTTTACCAATTCTCTGCCATTTATTTGTATCGACTCCCCATCACGAATTACAAGAGCTTTAGGGCTTGAAAGATTTTTTAGTGCATCTAGCGCTCGTTCAGTTTTACGTTCTTGATAAAATGTGATGCCCACAACCACGAAGACAAAGCTTAGAAGCATCAATGCGTCTCTTGGTTCTCCCAGTAGTAAATATATTGCGCCGCTTCCCAAAAGCATAAGAAGCATAGGTTCCTTTAATACATTGAAGAAGATTTCAAACATGTTTTGACGTTTTTGAGAGGGAAGTTCATTATATCCAAATTTCAATAATCGTTCGTTAGCTTCACTAGAAGTTAATCCTACAAATTTTTGTTCCATAAGCTATAAAATAACAAACCGTTTGTGCCGAATTGGTATACAAATGGTCCCTTTGAAGCTCTGTCTTTGTAGGCTGTCCTCCGAATCGGAGGACTGACTGAGACCCTATACAATATATTGTAGTTAGCACATCTTCTTTTTGCAATAGTTTTCCCTAGACTATTGGTTTCAGCGTTCTTTAAGAATTCTCAGTTATCCTGACTGTATGAAATGTGGATTGAGCCCTCAATTTCATACTATGACAATAAAAGGGAACACAGGTAATTACAGGGAATTACTGTCGACCCGTTAAAAAAAGTCCTCGTATGCTTTTTTTACTCAGAGTATTATTATATACTCTGAGTTTTTTTATTACTGGAGCTTAATCGCAATTTCTTTGATTGGCTTTCTCATCGTTATTTCTTCTTTTGTAGCGGCTTCAGTGGGTATGCCCACAGCAATCATACATTCAACATTATAGTCATCTCCTAGTTTTAAAAAAGCTTCTGCTTTAGAGTAATCAAACCCACTCATCCCGTGGACCACGAGGTTTCTCCTAATCCCTTCAACGGCAAATGCTTCCCAAGAAGCTCCAGTGTCAAATGAATGTGTTCGGTCAAACTTGCCATTATGCTCAAAGGTTTTTTTTGATACTAAAATAATCAAAAATGATGCATTTGCACACCAAACTTGATTAAATGGCGAAAGAAAACTTAATATGGTTTTAAAACTTTCAGTACCTCTTTCTGAATAATAATATCGTTGTGGCTGAGCATTAAAAGCAGAAGGAGAATATCGAGCTGCATCGAAAAGATCTAGAAGTGCACTTTCTGGAATCGGCTCACCGCTCATACTTCTTGGGGACCAACGATAAATAACATCCTCTTCTATTTTTCTGGTATTTTCTCTTTTATTTTTTGCTAAATCTAAAATATTTTTCATAGAGCCACGTTTGTTATATAATAAAATCAGACTTACACTAAGACAAGGGGATATTTTTTCGACTTCCACATGAGAAGCCCACTAATCATACTATATGCTTTCAGATAGCCTAATTTTTGTAAAATAGTTACTGCGAGGTCGCTCCGTGATCCACTGAGACAATATACGTACATTATTTTATTTTTATCCGGGAATATCGCAGAAATCTTAGTTTCGATATCATCAACTGGGATATTAATACTTCCTTCGATTTTACCTCTGGCATATTCCAGAGCGGTGCGGACATCAAGGATAATCACATCCTGTTTTTCATTTATAGCATCAAAAACAGTCTCTACTCCAAGTTTTGGGGTATTTGAATGGTCCATAGGCCATTGTACCAAAAATATAAAAACTCAACGAGCCATTATTACATCGCTTTTTTTACATCTTTTTTTACTTCTTGCACCGAGACTTTCGCCGAATCAGCCATTTTTGTTACTTGATCAACTACATTTTCTTTCACTTCTGTTAATAGTTCCTTTGCCTTCTTACGATTATGCTTATCGCTCAAAGCCACAGCACTTGCTACACCTGCGCCAATTACAGCACCAGCTACAGCTGCGACTACGGGGCTAATCACTCCAGGATTACCAAAATATTCTTTCTTATTAGTTTTATTTGTCATATGTATCTATATTTTTATTTAATACCTGTTAATTTATCTATGTAACACTCTTCCAAGAAAAATAATCACAACTGCACCGATTACCGCTACTATTAAACTATATAGGTTAAACCCAGTTACACCGGGTTGTCCAAGAGAATTCATAATAAAACCTCCGATAAATGCACCAATTATTCCTAGAATAATGTCTTCTATAGTGCCATGTGCACTTTTCATAACCATATCCGCAATCCACCCTGCTACCGCTCCTAAAACGATCCAAAGTACTATATTCATATTGTATTCACCTCCTTATTTTTATTTAAAAATCTTATTTAGTTTGTTGTACTTTTACATCAACAGTTTTTGGCATGTTGATTTGAACCCCTTTATTCATTGTTTGTTGGAAGTAAGGGAGGCCATAATATACTAGTAAGCCCCCTACAAAAAGAATAAGAATTACTCCTAACAAAAATCCCATACCATTGTCTGAAGTACCTGAGGGGTTGTTCACGATTACTGGTTGTGTCATATGGTGTCATTATTCTATAAGGTGATTAAAATCGCCGCAATCTCTGCCGCTTTCTGCTCGTGACCTAGATTACAGAATAGGTGTAGGGGAGGTTGCTGAATCTATTAAGGTAGAGGAGTATCTTTAAAGAATTATGAATACATCAAATACACAGGAAGAAGTAATAACAACTGAACAAAATGTTTCTCCACGTGTAGTCAGAAAAGTTACTCGTCAAACAGAGCCCGCCATCAAAAGCGAAGCGCCTCAGAAAGTATATGATAAAAAAATAACCATTTTCAAGACGAGCCAAATTATATGGTATATATTAGGATTTATCGAGGTTCTCCTTGCATTTCGAGTAGTTCTTAAAGCCGTAGGAGCTCAATATGTGGGATTTACCAGATTAATTTACTCAGTTACTGAGCCATTTGCCGGCCCATTTAGTGGAGTTCTAGGTATTTCAGCTTCTGGTGGATCAGTGATTGAATGGTCAACATTGGTTGCAGCAATTGTCTATCTATGTATAGCATGGGGTCTTATTTATTTATTGGAGTTATTTTTCCCCATCACTCCAAATGACGTCGTATCCGACTAACATATGTTAACAGCACTTATCATCATATTGGTTGTACTTTGGATATTAGGCTATGTTCCAATTACTGGAATTGCTGTTCCCAACATCGTGCTATTTTCTCTCAACAATAATCCTATCACTCTTTGGAATGTACTTATGCTTTTGGTAATTGCTTGGGCTATTGGGCTTCTTCCTCGTCCGCTACAGGCCGTTGCATCGATCCTCCTTCTCTTTTGGATTCTTTCAGTGCTTGGGGTCTTAGCCATTGCAGGGCTTCCCAACATCATCGTACTACTAATAATCGTAGCGCTTGTATTATCGTTCTTCAGATGAAAACATTAGGAAAGAATGCCCCAATAGAGTATAATGTCCAAGATACACATATGGATTCCAAGAAACTCAAAGAATTTGAGGTATTTTATTCTCAATTTACGACACGCTTCTATAAAAAGGGCGAAATGCTTATACGAGCTGATGATGACCCACAAGGAATATTCTGTTTGAAAAAAGGGTACGTACGGCAGTTCACCATTTCCAAAACAGGTTCAGAGCTAACTCTTCATATTTTAAAACCAATTTCTTATTTTCCCATGGTGTGGGCAATAAATGGGACACCTAATGTCTATTTTTTTGAATCGTTAACGGAAACTGAGGTAGGGCGCGCACCACGAGACCAAGTAGTCAGTTTTATCAAGGATAAGCCAACTGTTATATTTGAGCTCATGAGTGAACTATTGGAAGATTATGCAGAATCCCTTACGAGAGTGGAACATTTAGTGTTTAGCGACGCATATAGACGCGTTATATCAGTTTTAATGTATATTGCAAAGCACTTTGGAGAGAAAAATGGAAAGGAAGGGGTAATAGTAAAACATCGATTCACTCAACAGGATATTGCAACTCTCGTTGGCGTAGCTCGAGAAACGGCAAGTAACGAAATGGTAAAGCTTGAGAAAAAAGGGCTTGTGAAATATCTAGATCACGCGATAATATTCGATAGTCTTGCAAAAATGAATGCGGAGCTTATTTCAAATCATAAATTTGCAACTCTTACTTCTTAAGCGCTTCTTGGATTAAATATAATTGGTTTTTAGAGATAAGAGGAAGATTTTCAAAAGAAAAAAGGCCATATTCTCGCACTTCAGCGCTCGGCGTAAACTCGCCTCCAATGAATTTCCCGATATAGCACAAATCAATCCTGGCAGTTTGTCTATCTGTTCTAGTTTCCATTTCCGTGTCGGCACTCACCGTAAGCCCAGATTCTTCCTTTATTTCCCGCTCAAGCCCTTCTGTTGGATGCTCTTTGCTTTTGAGATATCCTCCCGGTAAACTCCATGTAATTTGACGGTAGCTATGTTTGAAAAGGAGAACTTCGCTCTTGTCTGTAAAAAATATTCCTGTAACACCAACTAAAAATCTATCCTGCACAAATCCCATGATAAAGAGTTGAAAATCTTTTGAGAGATTGAGCCATCTCCATATTTTTGCAATAAGAAGTTTCATAATGATTTTTTATCTTCTTTTCCTGGATTATTATCCTTTTTGAGGACGGCATTTTCCAATTGAAGCTGATGGATTTTTTTTGTCATTTCAATCATCTCTTTTTCCTCTGCCTTTATCTTGCTGTTCTTACTGTTTAATATAAATAAATGTGAAACCGAATCAACAATATTTACTAAGAACGACAAAACAATCCCGATGAGCATTGCTCCGATGATTACATAATAGAGAGGAACACCTTTAAAAGAGAAATGAAGAATAGTGAGCGTAATTGGAGCGGTATTTTGCAAAGATAAAAATGCAACACCTGCACCAAAGATTAAGAGAAATATTAAAGATATCATTTAGTTATTATACTTCTATTCCTGTATAAAATTATATCATTCTCCTCACTACAATCTAGTGAGCCACATCACTATTACTGGATTACTACTTTATTGTGACGGAGATAACAGATTTACTTGTTACAACAATGGTAAACTACCACAAATGGAAGATACAAACACAAGTTCATATTATTCAGGGATTCAAACGGGAAAGAGTAGGAACTTACCGCTCATAATTATAATCGTGGTTATAGCACTTGTGGGGGGAGTATTTATTTATTTTCAGTCTCAGAAGCAAAAGAGTGCTCCGATGAATAAAGCTGTCGTAACTATCGCTCCGACGGAAGAACCCTCTCCAACTGAAAAACCTAAAATTGACAAAAAAACAGTAAAGATTCAAGTACTCAATGGAACGGGTACCCCTGGACAAGCTAGCACAGCGGTAGATGCACTCAAAAAAGCTGATTACGTGCAAGAAAATATCAAAACGGATAATGCTCCAGATTTTAATCATACATCAACCTCTATTTCGGCTCGAGCAGGGTTTGAGGATATTGCAAATGATATAAAACAGACTCTCGCTGGCACATTTGACAATGTTGAGATTGATACAACACAAGTTGATAAATTTACTGAGTTTGATGTTGTAGTAATAACCGGAGGCAAGAAATTCGAGGAAACTACAGCAACTTCAAGTCCAACTCTGAGCCCAAGCAAAGCTCCTACCTCAACGCCAACACCTTAAAACAGGCCTTTTTTGAGTTCACTGAGGGAGAATTCCACTTCAAACGTTGTTTTATCGCCGACATTCACATAGAGAGATAATGTGTCTTTTGAGTTTTTCTTGATAATTCCTCCACAAGAATAAACAACTCTCCGGAGTTCCGGATGGAGTTCTTCAATGAGTGGTGTTCCATTACTATTTAAAAAATCATCTGGACTTAAGATTGGTTCTGGATCAATTAGTACATTAAATGAGTTATTCTTACGGATAAGTTTAGCTCGGCCGATACTATAAATATACTTTTCCTTTCCATCAACCATTTCCACTAATATTCCGTGGAATATAAGGAGCGCTTCGTTTGGAGTGAGCCAAACAGGAGGCATAGTTGTTCCCACTTTAAATGTGGCCCATGGCAAGTTGGAAGGAAATACGATGTCACCTAGTTTTTCTGGGATTTGGGAATGGAGCGAAAAAACAAGAATTTTATGACGATATTCGAGGGATTCGGGGCGAAAAAGGTAGGTTGAATTATCTATAGGAGTAAGATTTTTGCCCGGTCCAAACGTGTCAATCACAAGGAAAGGAGGGAGCGTTTTTCCCCACGAACTGAAAGAGTCTATCTTAACAATTGCTGGAAAAGGAACAGGATGTCCATTCTTATCTCGAAGAACAGCGGTTAACCCGATTATGAGGTTTTCATTGGGAAGTTCTAGTGCACGGGGATCCTCAAGATTTATCCCGTCATAGAGTGGTTTCCAAATAACTTTTTCTTGAACAATTGTGCCTTCCTTATTAACCTCAAAAAGCTTTAGTATCCCTGTATCGGGTTCACCGATGCTTCCGGCGTGTTCTACTTCTCTCCCAATAAAATATAAGGAACCATCTTGGTTTTTTTGCCATACGGCAAGGTTGTATCGAGCGACCTTACTATTAGGGAAGATATTCTTGATCTGCAGGATTTTCACTAAATTAGCTCTTTCATAATGATATGTGACATAAGATAAGAAATGAGCGATTCTCCGCCTTCATTGAGGTTAACTCCTTTTGTACGAAGTCCATCATAGCATCCACCAGTTTTTTCATCATATAAAGAAACATGGAGGCTATTTTTTCCTAAAAACCAACTGAAACATCGTTCAGCTAATATTTTATATAGTACATTTTGTGTATTTTTGTATGCGGTTGAAAGCGCCAATATCATTGAGGTCGGATCTTCTGGTTGTTGATCATATTCACTTCTTTTCCCATGATTTTTATACCAACTTGATTGCCCTATAGGCATATATAATTCACCAGAAAAAGTTTTTTTGATGAGAAACTGAAGTGAAGATATACCTCCGTCTTTATAGGTGGAATCGCCCGTAAATTGACCTGCAATAAACATACTTTCAGGCAAAATCCCGTTATTGTAAGACAAGTGATTCTCGAACCAATGCCAATATTTTACTGAGTTAGATTTTAAAGCTTCTAAAAGAGAATCGGCATATTCCTTTATTTGTTGAGTCAAGAGCTTACGATAATCGGGAAGTACGTTTGCTGCAAGTGCGAATGATTTTATTGCTACGGCTTTTGCTCTAATATGAGTAAGTTTTGGCATATTATTGAACTTCAGGAGGAATATTTTTTCTGCTTCTTTTCTCATGGTCAAAGCGATGTTTTTACTATTCATGATTTCGCTTAGAGCCCAAAGCGTTCTTGCTTGTGTCTCTTCTATATCTTCCTTCCCATTCTGAGCTGTTGGTTTTTGGTCATGGTAACTGATATAGTTTATGAATTGACCCTGTTGATTCTGGCACGTTTGGATAAACTTGAAATAAATAGAAAAAAGTGCCTCCACTTCTTTCGTATATGACGTTTTTGCAAGCCAGCTACAAACTATTGCAGCGCGGGCGTTATCATCTAACGTATAACCGAAATCTTTATTTGGAGTGGTTAAGGACGCAAATTGAAAAAGTCCAAATTGATTTGTCATGGTCTGTAAATGATTTAAATTTAACGGAGGGATAATGGGTCTATTGAGAAGGTTTACGTATTTTTCAGCAACATTACTCCAAAGCATGGAGCGCGTTGTTTCATACGCTCTAAGATGCATCTCTTTAAGACGCTCTGGTTTGCTTAGCAAATCAAGTAGTGCTTTTGTAATAGCTTCAGGATTTTTAATGGGAACAAGTCTCCCTGTGTCAGGAGTCACTATTTCCTTGGCTTGTGCAAATTGGGTGCTTATTACCGCTCGACCGGAGCCTAACGCATAGGATAGGGTGCCACTTACCGCTTGATTTGGATTGGTTGAGGTAGAAATATAGATATCTGTCGCTTTTAAGAACTCAAAAAGTTCATGAAGATCTAAATATTGATCATAAAATCTCACATGAGTTTCCAGACCCAATTTTCTGATAAGTCTAAGCAGTTTTATTCTATATTTTTCACCTTCATTTCTAACAATCACCGGGTGAGTTTTTCCTAAAATCAAATAGAGGATTGATGGATATTTCTTTATAGCTTTTGGAAGAGCTTTGATTACATATTCAATCCCTTTCCCACGACTTAGCAATCCAAACGTACTTAGAATGGTATATTTATTGAGTTCTAGTTTAATTTTGGACTCGGGAGATGTGGAAAAATCTATAGGATGGATTCCATGAGGAATGACAAAAACCTTTCCAACGGCTTTCGGATATATTTTCTCTACAAGATTTTTAGAACTTATAGTAAGGACAACAAGAGTTGTTGCTAAATCTATTATACGTGCAGTGACTTCTTCCATCTCGAGTGTCGGAGTTGGAAGAACTGTGTGAAGTGTTACTAAGGTAGGTTTCTTACAATTCTGCATGAATGAAAGAATATTCTTGCCTTCTTTTCCTCCGAAAATACCATATTCATGTTGCAGAATTACTCCTGAAACATGGTTATCTTTATTTATAATTTTAGCGAGACGAATATAGGACGATTTATTGTTTTGATCTATCTCCCATTCCACTTCGGCAGGATACTTATACGTATCCAAAGTTGTAAGGTTAAAAGCTGCAACTTTGCAGTTGATATGGGGGCTCATAAGCTTCTGACAAGAGTGGAGAAGGTCTTGTGTGAAGGTGGCGATGCCGCACTCACGAGGCGGATAGGTACTCAGGAAGACTACAGTAGAAACGTTGAGGGATTTTATCCTATATTATACCAATTTTATACGCGATTAACCTCCCCATTTTATTGTTAGTTATGTGAATATAAATCATTTAGATACATGAGAAACACAATCCGCTAGCGACCTCTCTCGGTAGTTTTGTACGAACATTAATAATATATAGAACTAGGCTTGATAATAGACTCTACAACAACACAGGGGAGCATCATCAAGAAAACAATAATCACATTCGAAAAATGAACAGACGCGTTTATGCAATAGTGTTTTAAGCAGTACTAATAGATTATTAAACCTCGCGATTATTGAGTTTTTGTATAAATTATCATCTTTGCAGACATGCCGTTTTTTATATTAGGATATTGAGTAGAGTTGAATTTGGCATAAATAGTAAATTGTTGAGTTGGTCGTTCGCTTGATGATGAAAAAGAGAATGCTGGCGCCACTGCGCTTGGTGAAATTTCATCGATATAACCCCAATATGTATTACCGGGTAGTGCATCGACGGTAAATGAAATAACCTGGCCTACTTTAATATCATTCAAACCCTTATCTTCATCGATTGTACCAACAACTCGAATGTTAATTGGTCGAATCATTTGAATAAGCTGGGTTGCCTGGTTTACTGCTGATCCCGTAAGATCGGTCGCAGAAATAATAAGCCCGTCCGTACGTGCCCGAAGAGTCTCAGATCCAACTACTGCAAGTGTGTCGCCACTGGTTACGGTTTGTCCTTCTTTAACATCTATTTCCTGAACCTTACCTGGTAATGAGGGAGATACAGATATAACAGGCGCTTGTATCAGTGACTTATCGATGTATATGCGACCGGTCGTTTTTAGATAAAAATAAAATAATCCAATACTGAGGATCAATATACAAACAGCACAAATAACAATAATGTTCATGATTGGAAGTTTCTTAGAGGGTAAAGCTGCTTGTTTCATACTGTTTTATATTTAAATTTTGTTATAAATTTTGGATTTATTATGATTTTGTCAGTTGATGACAAACCATTTGTTATTTCAATTTCCTCTCCGTGAATCTTTCCAGAAGTAATTACTCTTAATGTAGGTTTGCCATTTTCGTCAACCCATATACGATTTCCACCCAATACGGTCCAAACTGGAACTAAAGCGACATTCTCAGAATTGGTTTTGATAACCACACTTCCGGTTTGATCCAATTTTGCAACATCCATCAACGTATCGCTTTGGATATCTACTTGGTAAACAGATTCACCATTTGGAAGGGTTACTTTTTGTGGATATATAGTTACTATACTACCAATGATCTTATTTTCTCTTCCATCAATGGAGATTTCTGCATGTGCTCCAATGGTGACATAATTTATATTATTTGTGGGCACGTTTGCACGGAATACCATTGTAGAAGGGTCTGCTACAACGAAACTAGTTGTTGGCGTAATGTTGAGGCCAGAAACAGAAACATCTTGGTGAAGTATGATACCACTGATTGGCGAAGTAAGAGTTGAAAACTGGAAGGCATAATTGGCGATTTCGACGTTGATGACGGAATTGTCCAGATTGGCTTGATTTTGATCTACAATCCGCTTAATCGCATCATTAATAGCACTTTCTCTTGTGTCGTTCATCCCTGCTTTACTAAAGTAATCATAGGGATTAGTAAGCTGAGCCTTTTGGACGTTGTTTTGGACATTGTCCTTGGTTTGATCAAAAGAGTTACGAACCGAGCGATATGTATTGAGAGCAGCCTGTAGCTGTTTTTGTACTGCATAGGAATCGAGAGAAGCTATAGTTTGGCCGGCTTTTACGGCACTCCCTTCCTTAAAAGGCAACGCAATTAGTTTCCCTGCTGTTTGAAAGTGGAGCGTTGCTTGGCTTTGAGCCGTAATAGTTCCCTCAGCTGTAATAGTAGAATCTATGAATTTTACTGATGCGGTTGTAGTTGGATGAGAGGAGAGGTTTGATGAAGAAAATAATATATTTTTAACAAAATACAATAATCCAATGATAACAATGACGAAACAAATTATGAGTATTAATTTTTTATTTTTCATATTTCTTATTTAATCGAATATCTAACATTTTCAAAATATCTAATAAATCGGTTTTTTCGTTTTTTGATAAGTAAGATAAAAATTTTTCAATTTTTTTTCTTCGTTCACAAACAGCTTGTTTCAGTAGCGTTTTTCCTTCATTTGTTAAGGTGATTAATACTAATCTTCTATCATCTTGATCTGTATTTCTTTCAACGAGTTTCATATCATACAATTTGTTAAGAAGGCTTGTTGCGGAAGACAGCTCCATCCGGAAATGATCTGCGATATCGCTCATAGAAATTTTTATATTTTGGCTGAGGAGAATGAGGGTTTGGATTTGAAGAACACTTAAATGGATGAGGTCATTGGTATATGACATTTCCTGTTTCATTCGTCGAGATATCTTGAACAGTATCTCAACAAGCTCGACTGTATTTTCTTCTATCATAGGCAATTAGTTAGATAGTCTAACTATTATATAGTATAATATATTTGTTACTGAGTGTCAATTTATATTAAAGTTTAAGAAGGAAGAAATCAATTAAGAATTATGATTAAATTGATCCGGTTTCTCAATCCATACCGCCTAGTACTCGTGCTTATTCTCGTTCTTGCAATCGGTCAATCAGCTGCGAATCTCTATTTACCGAATCTAATGGCGGATATCGTGAATAAGGGGATTGCTAGTTTTGATACAAACTACATCTGGAAGACTGGAGGCATAATGCTGATTATTGCTGTAGGTGGTACTCTTTGTGCGGTTGTTGGAATATATTTTTCTTCTCAAGTTGCGGTTGGAATGGTATCTAGTATTCGTGCCAGTATTTTTAAGAAGGTGCAGCATTTTTCACTTCATGAATTCGATACAGTCAGTACAGCATCACTCATCACTCGAACAACAAACGATACTACTCAGATTCAACAGGTGATGGTGATGATTTTAAATATGTTGCTCACTGCACCAATCACACTCGTCGTTGGCATAATCATGGCTTTAAAACAGGATGTGGGACTTTCGTGGGTTTTAATGGTAATCATTCCAATACTTATCGTTGTAATAATAATCCTCCTTTTTAAAGCCGTCCCGTTGTTTACTGTTATGCAGGTTAAGTTGGATAAGCTAAACCTTATTTTGGGCGAAAATTTAACTGGAGTTCGAGTTGTGAGAGCCTTTAATCGCATTAAGCACGAAGAAAAACGTTTTGATGAGGCCAACTATGACGTAACCGATACCGCTATTAAAGTGAATCAGCTAATGGCATCGATGATGCCAGTGATGATGTTGATGATAAACCTCTCAAGTGTGGCAATAATTTGGTTTGGGAGCAATAGGGTAAATGCTGGGACTTTACAAATGGGAGCGATGTTCGCGTTCCTTCAATATTCGATGCAGATTCTCTTCTCACTTCTTCTCGTTGCTATGATGTTTGTGATGATCCCCCGTGCAGAAGCTTCAGCAAAGAGAATCAACGAGGTGCTTGATATGCAGCCGGAAATTATGGATGCCGATACAGTAAAAGAAACAGCCAAATTGCGTGGGTTAGTAGAATTTAAGGATGTGACTTTCTGGTATTTGGGAGCTGAGAAACCCGCGTTATCCAATATTACTTTCACAGCTTCGCCTGGAAAAGTAACTGCAATAATTGGCAGCACTGGAGCGGGCAAGTCTACTCTCGTTAGTTTAATCCCTCGTTTTTACGACGTACAAACGGGCAAACTATTAGTTGATGGAGTGGAGACTCGTGAAATGTCACAGGAACATTTACGCAAGAAGATAGGATTTGTACCACAGAAAGCAGTGCTTTTTACCGGGACCATTAATGAAAATATTAGGTATGGAAAAGAAGATGCAACGGAAGATGAAATCAAACATGCGGCTGATGTCGCACAAGCGAGTGAATTTATTGCACAAATGAAGGATGGATTTAATTCAGTTATTTCACAAGGCGGTACAAATGTGTCTGGTGGACAGATGCAGCGTCTTTCAATAGCCAGGGCGCTCGTGAGGAAACCTGAAATTTATATATTTGATGATACTTTCTCCGCCCTTGATTTTAAAACTGATGCTAAACTGCGAGCCGCGCTAAAAGGGGAAACCTATAACTCAACGGTATTAATCGTGGCTCAACGAGTAAGTACGGTCATTGATGCTGATCAAATTATTGTCCTAGACGGGGGGAAAATTGAGGGAATGGGGACGCATGCAGAACTTATGAAGTCGTGTGATGTCTATAAAGGCATTGTGTCTTCACAACTCTCAGCCGCCGAAATTGAAGAAGAACATATATGAGTACCGAAAACAAAATAAAAAAAGATTCAACCAATCAGGGGAGTATGGGTGGGGGTCCTATGGGGCGCGGTGGATGGGGTGCAATGGGAAGACCGGTTGAAAAAGCAAAGGATTTCAAAGGATCATTAAAGCGGCTCCTTTCGTATTTTTTACCGGAGAAAACCAGACTTTCAATCGTGGTAACTGCTGCAGTTTTGGGAACTATATTCAATATCGTGGGTCCAAAAATATTAGGGCTTGCAACAACGAAACTTTTCAACGGATTAATTGCAAAATTCATGATGTTGGCAAAAAACCAAGCAATTAGCAAAGCGCTCGCACAGAACCCCGCACTTCCATTGCAATTGCTCCCAGTACCTGGCATTGAATTTGGATATATCGGCAAAGTTATTTTGATTTTACTGGCTTTATATATAATCAGCGCGATTTTCATATTTATCCAACAATATTTAATGGCTGGCGTTGCGCAGAGAACGATCTACAAATTACGCAAGGAAGTAGATGAAAAGCTTTCTCGGTTGCCCCTTAAGTACTTCGATGGCCGCACACATGGAGAAATCCTCAGTCGTGCAGTAAACGATGTCGACAATATTAGCTCCACTCTTCAGCAAAGCATAACACAGCTTATCACCTCGGCCGTTTCATTGGTTGGGGTATTAATAATGATGTTAAGTATCAGTTGGGAGTTAAGCTTAATTGTATTAGTCACTCTTCCCATGAGTATGTTTGTTGTCACTGGAATTGCAAAGCGTTCACAAGAGTACTTCAGGAGGCAACAACGATCGCTCGGAGACTTAAACGGTCACGTAGAGGAAGCCTACACTGGTCATAAGATTGTCAAAGCGTTTGGACATGAAGGTAGGGCCATTTCCCAATTTGATAAGTTGAATGAAGCTTTTTGTGATGCAGGTTGGAAAGCTCAATATGTTTCAGGAATCATCATGCCACTTATGAGATTTGTAGGAAATATCGGATATGTGTTTGTTGCGGTGGTTGGGGGTATTATGGCTACCCAGAACGCAATAAGCCTCGGAGATGTTCAGGCATTTATCCAATATTCGTCTCAATTCACGCAGCCAATAACCATGCTCGCAAATATTACAAATGTGATCCAATCTGCCATGGCATCTGCAGAACGTGTTTTCGAACTATTGGACGAAGAAGAACAGGTGCCTGAGGCAAAGGATGCTCATATCAACAAAGATCCACAAGGTGCGGTTGAATTCCAACATGTCCGGTTTGGGTATAGTAAGGAAAATATTCTCATGGAAGATATGAATATTCAGGTAAAACCTGGTCAGATGATTGCGATTGTTGGTCCCACTGGTGCTGGAAAGACGACATTGGTGAATTTATTGATGCGTTTCTATGAAGTGGATGGGGGAAAAATTTTAGTTGACGGGATTGATATTACAAAGTTGAAGCGAGGAGATCTTCGTCGTATTTTTGGTATGGTACTCCAAGATACATGGCTCTTCCATGGAACAATACGCGACAATATTGCCTATGGACGGGAAGATGCGGACGAAGCGGAAATCATTCAGGCTTCAACTGCAGCCTATGCAGATAATTTCATCAGGACATTACCTGAAGGATACAACATGGTTCTGAATGAGGAAGCAACGAATATTTCACAAGGTCAAAAACAATTGTTAACGATTGCACGTGCATTCTTAGCCGATCCTGAAATACTTATTCTTGATGAAGCAACTAGTAGCGTTGATACTCGGACAGAATTACTCATACAAAAAGCTATGAATGAGCTGATGAAAGGAAGGACAAATTTTGTAATTGCTCATCGACTTTCCACAATTCGTGAAGCTGATCTTATCTTAGTAATGAAACACGGAACGATTATCGAAAAGGGGACTCATATGGGTTTACTTAAACAAAAAGGATTCTACGCTGATTTATATAATAGTCAGTTCCAAGGACATATTCAGAAAGAAGCTGAAAAACAGAAAGCATAAATTGTGTCATGATTCATGTATTATCATAGATAATGAAGAAGACGTTGATGTATTGTTGGAGCATTCTTAAATTATCAAGGGCTGCAAATGTGTATTGTGAACGCTGTCTAGTGTTATTGAGATAGTATTAGGGCTCAAATATTATAACGTGAGAGTATCGTAAAAGTTAACAGATGGTGATTATATTTCATAGACTTGAGGGTCCAAATGTCCATGTTTGCTATTTATAGTGTGTTATCATTATTTATAAATGGAAAAGGTGATAACTCTTTATGAATACCAAAAGTAGACGCTCCTTTTTTTCTTTGAGAGGTTTTTTTTTGACCTTTATTGGTATTTTATTGTTTTTGTTTATTTCAGTTCCTCTTATTTTTTTTAAGAATCTAATTATTCCAAAAGTTCAAGGTGCGACTACCTATTATTATGTAAGCCCAAATGGGAACGATTCAAATCCAGGCTCTCAAACTCAACCATGGAAAACGCTTCAAAAAGCATCAGCATCCTTGCTGCCTGGAGACACAGTCGTCCTGCTTACCGGAATATATACAGAAAAACTAAATCCAATAAAATCCGGTGAAAGCGGAAACTATATTACCTATACTGCAACTCCAGGTACTGCAATAATTGAAGGTTCAAATATCATCCTTAATTCAGCTGAAGGCATAGAGGACGGGCTTGTACAAATAATTGGAAAAAAATATATAAAAATACAAGGTCTTACTTTGAGAAATTCATCGGTAAATTGTGTAAATATCAGTTCTGATAATTCAGGTGTGAAATCGAGCTATATAGAGATATCTGATCTTACCATTCAAAATTGTAAGAAAGTTGGCATCAAAGTTAAGAGAAGTCAAAATATTTTAGTGAAAAATAATTCAATTAAACATATAGATTATTCATCAGGAATTGGGATTTGGACATCTGAGGATGTTATTATAGATAATAATGTTATTGATACTCCTCACTGGTATCATGAGTGTCAAGGCGCGTATGAAGAGGGATTGTCAATAGCTAGCGCTAATAGGTTTGAAGTAAAAAATAATTCGTTGAATTATACAGAAACACCCCCAGCTGGATATTGTTCTAATTCACAACGATTAGGAATTGATATAAAAGAAAGTAGTCAAAACGGATCGGTTCATCATAATAAGGTGTTAAATTTTGATGCTGCTGGAATATATGTTGATGGGTGGCATGCAGGTTCAAGCGGTACTCCGACACTGAATCATATAAACATATTTCAAAATTATGTTCAAGATAGTGGTGGTATTCGTCTTGGATGTGAGCAAGCTGATGGTATTGTTGAGTATATAAGCGTTTACAACAATATTGTAGTGAATAGCTACTTTACTGGAATTGAAGTGAGAGGTGCATATGGGGACGGATTGCGCAAAAATATAACTATTTATAACAATCTTGTGTACGGAGCTAATCCAAAAGGTGGAAATGGCGGAGCAGGAATATCCGTCACTACTATGAATTTGAAATCCAACAATTCTGATACTCCTGTCATAGTACGAAATAATATTACTCAATTTTACTTCCTAACAACTGGCGGTGGTTCAGTCGGTCAAATCAGATCATCAAACAGTGACGTAGCAAAATTAGTTACTACAGATCACAACATTGTATTTGGTCCTCAAATTTGTTCACAAGAATATCCAAATTGTGTAGAGCTTGGATCAAGAACAACAGAAAATTCAACTAATCTTTTTATTAACCCAAGCAGCTTTGACTTCCGTCTCAAAGCAACTTCCCCTGCTATTAACACCGGTATAGCTGTCAGTTCGGTCCTTACTGATTATGATGGAGTAGCTCGTCCTCAAGGATCTCAATATGATATTGGTCCATATAAATATAGGAATGAATCTTCTCTGCTTCCAACTTTAATTCCTTCATTGCAACCAACAAATATACCAATGTTAATTCCAACTGTTATCCCTCCAACTCCAACATCAGTGCCGTTGGTAACAGATTTTAATCATGATGGAGTTGTTACGATTCTTGATTACAACTTATTGGTTTCTAGTTATGGAAGAACTGGCATTGCAGGCTTTGTTTCTGAAGATATGAATAAAAACGGCAAAGTAGATATATATGATTATAGCCGCATGTTAGAAGATTTAGAAAAAAATAGATAAAACCATATCAATGCACATAATTGAAGAAAGAAATTACATGAAAAGATTACAGTATAAGATTGTCGTGCCTCTACTATTTATTATCTTTATAGGCGGAATTGTATTTATCGCTAATAACAGATTAAAAAAGCCAATTGTAATTGTGAAAGAACGCGCAAGTGAGGTTGTAGCCAAAAATCCTTCTTTAGGCACATTTCCTAAGACAATACAACTTACAAAGCTTAATTCTCAATTTGACGTTGACTTTAACATTGATTCGTCCACCGAATCTGCATCAGCAGCTGATATACAGATTACCTATGATCCAACTATTCTTGGAGTAAGTAACCCGGTTGCGTATGGAGCATATTTTCCAGTGATTTTAAAACCTGCGGTAATTGATCATGGCACAATCTCATTAACATTAGGAAGAAGGCCCGGAGAGCCAAAAATTGGATACGGTACGATGTTTAGTATTAAATTTACTGCTATCGCGTATGGAAATAGTATTATTGGGTATAAAAATACTGAAGTCTCAGCACTTGGAAAAGCCACAAATATAATTGCTGACATTTCGTACAGCACAGTCTCGATAATTGCTCCAACGGCAATTCCCACTCCCACCCTCACTCCAACTCCCGCACCAACATCAACTGTCCTACCAACCCCGACTCCTTTATCGTCCACAATATTAATATATGCAGCAGGTACTTCATGTAAAAATGTCTTTCCATCGATGGATTTAATATTAAATAGTCAAGTAGTTGCTTCTTGGACAAATATTAATGGGAATATAAAGCTAAGACAATTCAAAGAATATAAATATACCTATAAAGGCACACTATTACCAAATTCCGTCAAAATTCGATTTACCAATGATAAGGTATCAAATACCGAAGATAGGAATTTGTTGATTGATAAGATCATTATCAATGGAACAACGTATGAAACTGAATCATCTAGCATATACACTACCGGATCATGGGGAAATGGAACTGGCTGTAAACCTGGGTATAAAAAAATGGAGCTTTTAAGCTGCAATGGGTATTTTCTCTATAATAATAAATAAACACTACAGATTCATTATGTTTGAGACGTTTTCAGCCTCATCTAGTACATTTTTTCAAGTTCAGTGTAGTAAATATAAGCAAAATTAAGTTAAACTGAACATAAACATTTCTTACTTTTTAATATTTTTTTCTGCTCTAAAATTGTGTTTATATATACAGTTTGTTTTGTTTTTCCTTTCGCTAACGTTGAATCTAGATTGGATTTATGTTTATAACCTCTTTCCTTCATTTCTTTAACTATTTCATCATGTTTTAAATAAAGAGCCTTCAGCTTTCCAACCCATCGTAACGTCTCAGGGTGTTTTGAATACCCCTTTTTGTTATTCACAATCACACTCCACATGGCATGAAGCTCAAGGTGTTCGCCAAGTAAATGGTTTCTACACAATACGGTTGGAGGGAGATCCCAGATTCTCATTGTTAATTTCTTTGAGGAAGCGGAATAAATATACTAGTCTTTTTTTTATATTCTTCAAAATCTTTTCTTCCAGCGTATTTCTTTTCAAGAAGGGGAACACCTGAAACAAAGAGAATAAGACATGTTATGGTAAGTGGCCCAAAAATCGTAATCCATCCATTTATTACAGATAGAGCCATTATAAATATTCCCCACCATTGAGTAACTTCACCAAAATAATTTGGATGCCGAGAGAATTTCCATAATCCAGATGTCATTATCTTTCCTTTATTCAATGGATTTTTTATAAACACTTTTAATTGAGAATCGCCAACCGATTCAAATATAAATCCGGTTATCCAGACAATAATTCCTAGAATATCAATTAGCGTAATCCCAGAAGTAGAATTATTGTTTATGAACAGGACTGGATAAACAATCAAATAAAGAAGAATTCCTTGAAGAATATAAACTTGGAAATATGAGCGAACGAGAAAAAATTTACCCCATTCCTTTCTCCATTGTACATATCTGTAATCTTCAGTTTTATTTCTATTTCTCAAGAATATATGCCATGCAAGTCTTACACCCCATATCGTGACCAATAAGCAGGCGATAAACCCTCTCATATTAGTTTCGCCTGACATAAAAAAAGATGCCCAAGATAAAACGATAAATCCAATACCCCACGCTATATCCGCCACATCATTTCTCTTTTTTATCAAAGAAAATACAAACCATGAGGTCATGTAGGTAAGCAATAGTATTGCGAGCAGAATATATATGCTCATAATCCAAATTTCTTTGCAACTAGATAGCTAAAGACAGAAACAGCGGAAGAAACAAATGTTCCCCACATAAGATCAACAATAGTTACCAGAAGCGGCCAATTTTTTAATGTTGCTAAGTTGCTTAAATCATAGGTCGCATACGTAATTAACCCAAAAAGTGCGCCAAGAGATAGTGCCATCAACCATGAATTATTTTCAAGAGCGGGAGTGATTACAAAAATAACTAATCCTGTAATAAATAAAAGGTAAAAAATAAGAGCAGCAACCCAATTTACATTCTGTGTCATGAGAAAACCAATATTCTTCTGATAAAAATTTTTAGAAATCAGCCCAAGCCATACCATATCAATTGCAAAAAAAATAGGAAGAGCGATAAAATAAAGCTGTACAAACATATTATTTATTTAAATACGTAATTGTTAATTGTAAAACTGTCGCAAATGACACCCAAAGTAGATAGGGTATTTGAATATATGTTACCCATGGCATAAAAGGAAAAATAACAATCATTGACCAAATGAGCGTTATTAACACAAGAATGATGTCTATAGCTGCCAGGAGATTATTCTGGAGACCAAATTGAAGAGGAGTAAACAAAGCGTTAAAAATAAGATTGAGAATAAATGGAATGGCTATAATAATGGGTAATTCTTTTTTCCAAATCTTGAAAAAAACGGTTCCAAATGAAATCCCAATAAGGATATATAAAATTGTCCAAACAGGTCCAAATAAATAAGATGGAGGGGACCAAACAGGCTTAATCAGTTTTTGATACCAAGTATAAGTGCTCATAAGAAATACTCTTATATGAATTATAACAAAGTATGTAAATAAAAATACAAGCCATACGTATTCTATTTCTGTTTTCTAAACTACTAGAAGACATTCGTATTCACTACACACAAATTTAGTATAGAGAATTGATTTACAACTTCTTGTAATATTTTCTCTGCCCTTTTGTATTAACTAGTATGAAAGGAGGTGAAAATATAATGAACACAAAAACAATCGCAATAGCAGGAGTTTTAGTATTAGCTGGAGTTCTTTACTTTAGCTTAAATAAACCAACGGCATATGCAGCAGCTTCGAAAGTTGGCAACGGTCAAGGTTTTGGTCGTCAACAAATGTTGACTGAAAAAGCCAAAATTTTTAATATGAGCGTTACTAATTTGCAGAATGAAGTCAATTCAGGCAAAACCTTTTATCAAATTGCACAAGAAAAAGGTGTGAATATTGATTCAATGCATGAGCAGATGGAAGGATTCCAGAAAACAAGACTGCAAGCTCTCGTTGATGGAGGGTCGATTACTAAAGCAGAAATGCAAACAAGGTTAGATGCAATGGAGCAGAGACAGGCAAACTGTGGCAATAATGTTCCAATGAGCGGCAATGGCCGAGGAATGGGAATGCGCAGATGAATACAACGCTAATACCTCCTCTACTGTACTTGTTACAATAGGGGAGGTATCGTTTATTACCACTATGAGAACAACTAATCAAAAAACAGATGAAGAGCTTGTCAAAGAAATAATCAAGGGCAATAAGAATCTGTTTTCGATCATAGTGGACAGATATGAAGCAAAGCTCAAAAGGTATATTTTTTTCATAACCAACAGAAAACAAGAACTTGATGATATTTTACAATCAGTTTTTCTTAAAGCATATGTTAATATGCCCACCTTTAACAAAAGCCTTAAATTTTCCAGTTGGATATATCGGATTGCTCATAATGAAAGCATAAATCTGATAGGAAGTAGCTTTATACAGAAATTTATTACACTTCCCGATTGGTTTCCGTTTGAGAGCAGTCGAAATCTTGAAGAAGAAGTGGTTGATAAGCAGATGAAGGAAGCTTTAAAGAAATGTGTTGGAAAGTTGGATATAAAATATAAAGAACCGATAGTCCTATTCTTTTACGAAGAGAAGACGTATGAGGAAATTAGTGATATTTTGAGAGTGCCGGTGCGCAATGTGGGGGTACTTATCCATAGAGGTAGGCAAAAAGTTAAAGATATATGCAATGAAAAAAACAATAGCTAATTCAATTTCACAGAAAATAGCAAAGGGAGAAGTAAAGATGCGTTCACACCTGTCTATTCTAATAGGTAAACTTGGGATGAATGGAAGTGTTGTACTAATTTTAGGACTACTTACTCTTATTGTTGGATTCGTTCTATTTTGGATTAATACCAATAATGATTTATTATTTGGGGGATATGGTAAGTATGGTTTTCTATCATTTATCCACTCTTTCCCCTATATTCTTTTTGGCGCATTTGTATTTTTATTTATATTCTTAACGGTTATTTTCAGACAATACGATTTTTCATACAAAAAACCATTTTTTCTTATTCTTATATTACTTCTCGGCGCAATAGGGATTGCTGGATATATATCGATAAAACAACCAATAGGACAACGTTTTTATCAGAAAGAAGGAAACTATTTTCACATGGGTATGATGAATAATGCTAATGCAATTTCAGGAATAGTAACGAAAGTTGGGAATAATGTAATTGTGATTCAAGATAGTAACAATAAAAATGTGACTATACTTTTTGATTCCAGTACTCACTTTCCGTTCGGTACCCCTAAGATGAGAGACACAATAAGATCAGTTGGTGTATGGGATGGTGACTCATTTAAAGCGCAGGGCATTAGAGTATATAACCCTGACGACACATCAACATTTAGCCCAGGCATAATGCGTGGTGGTGGTCGCGGCCGCGGCATGATGAGGAATTAGTAATTACTTCTTATCTCCAGTTGAGATTCCAAGAATCTTATAGAGCCCACAGAATCCGATTGCTCCAGTAACAAGGGCTATTATTCCCGCTACTCCGGCAACAATCTGCACTATCCCAGTAAGACTAGTAAGCGCAAGCCCGAGTAGAATAATTCCAAGAACTACTCGAATCGCGCGATCTGTTTTTCCTTCATTTGGTTTTGGCATTTGTGGACATGAATTCATAATATGTTAAGTATATTTAAATTAATAATGTAATACTTGACAATAACAGTATACTATATTATACTTACATATAGTTAAGTAGATAAATAAATAAATTAATGAGAACAAACTGTTCACAAGTCGTTGTTGAAAATTTCTTCGAACCGGGAATCTTGTATTTACTCCTCAAGAAACCCAGTTATGGGTATGAGATACAAAAAGAACTTAAACAAAGCTGTATCTGTGAGGTAAATATCGGGAATCTTTATCGGTGTCTTTCGCGAATGCAAAAGCAAGGATATGCCACGCGTGAAGAAATAAAGAGTACGATAGGCCCCAGCAGGTTTAGTTATTCCATTACAGATAATGGAAAGAAATATCTTTTTCACTGGATTGAATCTTTAAAAAAGCAGAAAAAAGTTATCAGTTCACTTATTAATAATTACCAAAAAATAGTATGAAAAAAGTAAAAGTCTTTTCAACCCCAACGTGTCCATATTGCCACATGGCAAAAGCTTATTTAAAAGATAAGAAGATTGAGTTTGAAGATATAGATGTCTCACAAGATCAACTCCAAGCACGTGCAATGGTGGAAAAATCTGGAGAAATGGGCGTTCCACAATTATGGATAGATGACGAAGTAATAATCGGATTCAATAAACCGGTGATTGATCAAGTATTAGGAATATAACCTAATTGTATAAATAATTCATTATTTTCCTCAGTTCCGATTTATTTGAATACAGTTATGTATATAAGCCAAGCATTAGGAATTGTAATCATGAATGCAACCAAGTAAGCAATAAAAATAGTTAGTTTAGAGTTAACAAATTCGCCCATAATTTTTCTATTAGAGGTAAATTCAATCAATGGAAAAACTGCAAATGGGAGTTGAAGACTTAAAACAACCTGGCTTAATATAAGAAGATTAGATAACCCATAGGATTGAAAATAAATAATGACAATAATAGCTGGGACTATCGCAAGAGATCTCGTTATTAGCCTCCTTTTCCATGGACTCATTTTCAAATTTATAAATCCTTCCATAACAACTTGTCCTGCTAGTGTACCTGTAATAGTTGAATTTTGGCCCGCAAGCAGCAAAGCTAATGCAAATATAATACTTGCAAGGCTCGTTCCTAATAGAGGAGTCAGCAACTTATATGCATCTTGAATCTCAACGACATTAAAATAGCCTTTTACGTGGAAAGCAGCAGCCGCAACTACAAGAATAAATGCATTTACAAAAAATGCAATAAAAAGTGCACCTGTTGATCCAAGTGCAGAAAATTTCAATGCTTCTTTTTTTCCTTCATGAGTCCGAGGATAGTCTCTTGTTTGAACAAGAGAAGAATGGAGATATAAATTATGAGGCATAACTGTTGCTCCTAGTATTCCTAAAGCGAGATAAAGCATATTTTTATCTTTAATAATCTCAAGACTCGGAATTAGACCAACTAAAAATAGAGTAGCACTTGCATGAGAGAGATATAATTCAACAACAAATCCTGCGATTATAAGTGTTATAAGGCCTATTACTAATATTTCTAAATATTGAAAGCCTTTCTTTTGAAGAAATAGTAAGAAAAATACATCAACAGCTGTAATGATAGTTCCCACTATAAGAGGAATATGGAATAACAAATTAAGAGCGATTGCAGAGCCAATTACTTCTGCAAGGTCACACGCGATAATGCCAATTTCTGCCAAAACCCAAAGAAAAAAAGACACATGTTTAGGATATTTTATCTGGCATGCTTGTGCTAGATCTTTTTCATAAATAAGTCCCAGTTTTACAGACAAATATTGTAAGACCATTGCCATTAAACTCGTAATCAGAACCACACTGAGCAACGCATACCCATATTTTGAACCACCAGCTATGTCTGTGGCCCAATTACCAGGGTCCATATAACCAACAGC
>JBBQLR010000006.1:0-35970 GCA_038328135.1 Patescibacteria group bacterium
GACATCACCGGGACATACAAAATATAACGTCACCCTCATTGCATTGTTGCTTGCGGCTCTTGGTGCATTCATTATATTCTTTCGTTTTACGAATATCCCCAAGACACTTACTTTTGACGAAATCGAATTCGCCAAACTCGCGCTTTCACTCGGGAAACAGCCTTATATCCCCTACAGCCCACTCGCTACGGGGCACTCGACCCTCTATTTTTATATCCTTCTCTTTTCACTCAAACTGTTTGGTATAACCTCATTTGGGTTACGGTTGCCTTCCGCACTATTTGGAGTTATTTCCATAGTTATGTTTTTTTTCGTCCTCCGAAAGGTTGTCCAAAAAATGGATATTTTCCATTCCGTCTTTTTAGATATATTTTTACCCATGGTGGGAACATTCATATTTACAACAACTAGATGGTATTTCAACTTCGCTCGTTTCAGTTTCGAAGCTACATTTCTCATAATGCTTGAGCTTATCTGTCTTCAATTTTTCTTAATCTATACAGACCACCGTCAAAAAAAATGGCTCGTTCCAGCAGGTATTTTTGCTGGACTTGCTTACAACTCATACCAACCTGGAAGGCTTTTTTTTATAGTTCCCATTGTTTTATTATTTGTATTTATTACAGAGCGAAAACAGGGTAGATTAGATTTCTCTTTTTTTTCAAAACATACTATTATTACTTTCTTATTATTTCTCATTCCTTTTGTGATTTTTATTACACCACTTTCTCTCTACCTTTCCCAGAACAAAGATGTTCGATTGAACCAGCTTATGTATCCATCAAATGGGGAATTGAGTACTGGAGATAAATTACAATATTTTGTAAGAAATGTTGTATCAACCACTCTCATGTTCTCGGTTAAAGGGGATGTAAACGGGAGGCATAATTATCCAAATAAAGCTGCTCTTAATCCGATAATGTCTTTATTATTCATCTCTGGCTTCATTTTTGCAATAGGTGGAATAAAAAACAAAATGAATCAACTCTTTTTGCTATACTTTTTTATCGCCGTTTGCCCCACTCTTCTAACATATCCGTGGGAAAATCCCAATATGCTTAGAACCATTACCTGCATACCGGCAGTTGTATATTTTTCTACTTATTCAGTTGCAAAAATATATCAACTACTGGAAACCCGATTTCATTTTCGATACAAAATTCTTGTTGTTGGCATTTTTATATTAATCTGTATATCAGCCATTTATGAAGTTCGGACTTATTTTATATTCCAATCCCCGGTTTTTAAAGAAGCTTTTGAAGCTTCGATGCCGCTATCATATTACATTAGTAATCCAAATGCAAAAATCACTAAATAATATCCTAAAAATGATAAATAAGATAACGAAGAAATATAATGCCTTAATTGGCACGGCACTTATTATTTTTGGACTTAGCTACTTCTTTTTTGTTATCATCACAAATTCAGCATTCCTTTTCAAAAAATATGATCCCAAACATGCGGAAGAACTATACGGGCAATCACAATGGCAACAATCTCAAAATGTTGCCCCCGATAGGGCTCGGGATGAATGGGCAATACGGAATAAATATGGAGGATGGACTGATTTTGTGACAAGTAATAAGGGGAAAGTAGATATACAGAAGGTAAGCAACGAAATTCTTGCGGCAATTGGAAGAAAAGGAGTGTCAGATAGCTTTCTTTATAGTTATGTTGGTTATAAATATGTAAATGGAGCAAATCCAAGCCTTCTCAACCCAGAACATCCGCCACTGGCAAAGTATCTCATTGGTTATTCCATAAAGATGTTTGGCAGTGAACATATATTAGGAATAATAATTGCTTTTATCTCATTAATATTGGTCGCAGTTATTTCATTCCAGATTCATGGGTCGCTTTTGTTTGCTGGGTTGGCGCTTTTTCTTACTTCCCTTTTTTCGCTCTTTTTAGACCAGGTAATATATGGTCCGCAACTTGAACTCTATCAATTATTTTTCTTTCTGTTGGTTGTCCATTTACTATTGATGGAACTGAAAACGAAAAAAATAACATTTGGCATTGGAGCAGGCATATTTTTTGGTTTGATGTTGTCTACTAAAACTCTTCTCCCCTTCTTTCTTTTATTTAGCACATGGATTATTCTATCTTTTTGGAAACAATGGAAATTAATTGCAATTGTGATTGGAGTTGGGGTGTTAACATTCGTCTTAACGTATTATCAATATTTTGCCCTCGGTGGAACACTGCGCAAATTCCTCGGTGTGCAAAAATATATCGTGGTGTTTTATGGAAACGCAAGTATCCCGCTTCTTGAATTCGCGGGTAACTATATTCGTCTTATCTTTACTGGTTTTTGGAAGTTTTGGGATACTGCTCGATCGGTTTCAGCATATTCCGGTTGGAATATTCTATGGCCCATTCTATTTTTCATGGGGATTACAAGACTTAAAGGTGACTGGCAAAAAAATAAACGAACTCATTTTCTCATCATTTTTTTTATTCTATATAATGCATTCGTATTTATTATCCCCGTCTTTCCCCGCTATTTATTGTTACTTTATGTTCCCTTGATAATCCTCATATGAAAAAACATATTCCGTTATTTATTTTTTTAGTTGTATTTCTTAGTCTTAATATATTTAAAGTTGGTACAGATGTACGGCCTTTTTTTGATTGGGACGAAAGCATTTATGCACAGGTAGGAAAAGAAATGATAAAGTCGAAATCATACCTTGTTCCCCTGTGGCAAGGGAGAGCTTGGCTTGATAAGCCACCCGTTCCTTCCCTTATGTATGGGGTTATGACACTCATCCCCGAACAGAATGAAATATCGATGAGAGTATTGACGGTGGTCCTTAGTTCAATTGCATTGACGCTTTTATATATTTTTGCATATCGATATTCAAAATCTATTTTTGTTTCGCTCGGAACTATTATCATTACTTCCTTTCTGCCCGCATATCTTCAAAGGTCTCAAAGTCTCAATGTTGATGTATTTCTCCTTATCGGGTGGCTCGGATATGTTTTGTGGTATCGAAAGCGTTGGGTTGGAACTTTCTTTTTGACATTTGCAGTATTAAGCAAATCTCTCCTTGGATATTATCCTGTTGCAATGATTTTCCTATATGAATTACTGGAATTCTTATTGAACAAGAAAAAGAGAAAGAAAGAATTTGCGATATATATAAAAAATACAGTTATCCAAGTTGCCATATCTTCATTATGGTTTTTTGGCATGTACTATCAATTCCGTGACGACTTCATACAATATCATTTTGTTGATAGCCATTTCAAGCGAGTCACATCATCCATCGAACAACATTTCGGGCAGAGGACATTTTATATTGATCTTCTCTTAGAGCAACTCAAGTATGGCATTATCCCTGTCGTTGTCTCGACATTATTCCTGAGTTATTTAGTCATCAAAAAAAAATCAACGGAAGCTTTCTTTTCCATTATCTTCGTTCCTTGGTTTCTTTTCCTGAATCTTACCAAGACAAAAATAGCATGGTATTTATATCCGGTCCTGCCTCAGTTTGTCTATCTTGCACTCTATATGATTCGTTTCATAAAAAAACCAATGGTGCAAGGACTCGTTCTAGTTGTCGTGTTATGGAGCTTCTTCACATTCATGATTCCGATAACATCCTATATTACGACCGATTTTTCAAAGTTGGAAGATCACCAACAAATCGCTCTTGAGGCAAAAAAAGAACAGTGCAAACTTCTCATAGTACTTGTGAATGAAAGTACTCGAAGTTCATATGCAACATTGAAATCCGTGGATTTGGTAATCCACACAACTACGTGGTGGGGTAACCACCCTTCAATGGCATATTATAGCGATGCCAAAACCTCGTTTGATTATATGACTTCTCAGTTTAAAGATGATATAAATAAACTGCCAGTAAAAACGTGTTTTATCTCTGAAAACCAAGATTGGATGAGTGGGTGGCAACTAAAAGAGGTTGCCAGTAATAAGACGTTTACACTCGGAATAAGGGAATAAGACTGTCTTGACAGCCAAATAAAATAGTTTTATACTCAAGTCATGGCTAGTAAAGAAGGAGCGGAAGATATAACAGGTGTTTCAGAAATTGTGGAGTGTTTTTTGGACCTTCTTCTTCTTCCCTTCCTATGGATTGCCGGAAAAGATTGATGTAATCTTGTTGCGTCTCCTTTTTATTTTTGTTAGGATAGTAGCATATGAATAACACCCAACAAAACCTGCTTAAGGCGTTTGCAGGAGAAAGTCAAGCTCGAAACAAATATCACATGTTCGCAAAAACTGCACGCAAAGAAGGATGGGAATGGGTGGCACGCATTTTTGAGGAGACTGCAGATAACGAACGAGCTCACGCTGAGGAATTATTTGAACAGATTTCTGGTCCTGTTAAGACCCCAACAGAACTATCTATAGAACCATTCAAAAAAACGCTTGATAATCTGAAGATGGCAGCAGAAGGCGAAAAGTATGAATGGACTAGTATGTATCCAGATTTTGAAAAAATGGCGATTGACGAAAAGGAAGAAAAAGCCGCAAAACTGTTTGGGTCACTAAAACTTGTTGAAGAAAAGCATGAAGAACGATATATTATTATCGCTCGCAAGCTAGACAATAAAACATTGTATGATGCTGACGCAGAACTTGAATGGAAATGTGTGAACTGCGGGTTTATCTATAAGGGTAAGCAGCCTCCAATGAGCTGCCCTGTTTGTACAAAGCCATTTAATTGGTACGAGCCACTCGGACTTGTACGATAACAAAAAAACCCCGTCTTTCGACGGGGCCTTTTTAGTGATTAGTTATTGGCGATTAGTAATTAGCTTCTGTTGGCTAATTCCTAACCCCTAATCCCTGTTTTTAATATCCTCCCATACCCATTCCACCCATGCCGCCCATATCTGGCGCGCCTGCTCCAGGCTTTTTCTCCTCTGGAATATCACTGATGAGAGCTTCAGTAGTAAGGATCATTGTTGCAACGGAAATTGCATTTTGGACTGCTGTACGAACCACTTTGAGTGGATCGATGATGCCAGCCTTTATCATGTCAATTGGTTCCGCGTCGTCAACAGATTCTGTTTTAAGAACATCAAAACCAAATCCTTTTGCACTCACCGTACGAGCTTTTGCGATTAATTCTCCCGCATTGAGACCAGCATTTTTCATGAGCATCTTGAAAGGTTCCTCGATTGCGCTTCTTACAATTTCGTATCCAATCATCTCGTCTTTATTTGCACCGGATTTCTCGAATGCCTTTGAATTAAGGTGTTGTGCGATGTTTAGAAGTGCAATGGCTCCACCAGGAACTATTCCTTCTTCAAGCGCTGCTTTTGTGGCAGCTACAGCATCGATTACTCGTTCTTTCTTATCTTTAAGCTCAACTTCTGTTGCAGCTCCAACATTGATTACAGCTACTCCTCCAGAAAGCTTTGCAAGCCGTTCCTGCAGTTTTTCCTTATCAAAGTCGGATGTAGAATCATCAATTTGTCTCTTGATTTGAGCAACTCGTGCAACAATTGATTTCTTGTCTCCACGTCCACCAATGATGCTTGTATTTTCTTTGTCAGAATTTACTTTATCAGCGCGACCACAGTCTTCAACTTCGACAGTATCAAGTTTTTTTCCTAATTCTTCAGAAATAACAGATCCGCCGGTAAGAATGGCAATATCTTGCAACATTTCTTTTCTTCTATCTCCAAATCCAGGAGCTTTAACAACGAGTGCGTTGAATGTGCCTCTTAATTTGTTAACAACAAGAGTTGCAAGCGCTTCTCCATCGATATCATCTGCAATAATAACTAGGTTCTTTGATACTTTCACAAACTTCTCCAAGAAAGGAAGAAGATCTGCGATTGCTGAGATTTTTTTGTCAGTAATCAAAATATAAGGTTCTTCGATTTCTGCAATCATCTTATCTGTGTTTGTTGCGAAGTATTGGGATGCAAATCCTTTATCAAATTGCATACCTTCCTTGTGATCGACGAACGTTGTAAGCCCTTTTCCCTCTTCAACTGTAATCACCCCATCTTTTCCACCTACTTTTTTCAAAGCTTCTGCAATAAGCTCGCCTAATTCTTCGCTTGCTGCGGAAATGGTTGCAACACTTGCTGCGTCAGCGAGAGTTATTTTTTTGGAAAGACCTTTTAATTCCTCAACAATCGCTTCTCCAGCTTTTGCAAGTCCACGGCGCATAACCATTGGATTTGCTCCTGCTGAAATCATCTTAATTCCTTCAACGACGATGGAACGAGCAAGCACTGTTGCTGTTGTGGTTCCGTCGCCCGCAATATCAGCAGTTTTTGAAGCTGCTTCTTTTACCAGTTGTGCACCCATATTTTCAAAAGCATCAGGAAGTTCGATTTCTTTTGCAACGGTCACTCCATCATGAATTACGTTTGGAGCACCCCATTTTTTATCGATAGCGACGTTTCGTCCCTTAGGACCAAGTGTCGTTGCCACTGCATCAGCGAGTTGATTAACACCGGACAAGAGTTTGTTTCTGGCGTCTGTGCCATAGAGTACTTTTTTTGCCATATTTGAATTTTAAAAATTTTATAATGTTATTCTACGATTGCCATGATATCTTTTTGTTCAACCAACATCCATTCTTCATACCCCACCTTAATCTCATTTCCACCCCACTTTTTATACATTACCTTCTGGCCGACTTTTACAACCATTGTGGTTGTAATCCCCTTTTCATTAACTGCACCTGGTCCGACTGCCATAATAATCCCAACCTGTGGCTTCTCTTTTGCGCTATCTGGAAGCACAATTCCAGATGCAGTTTTTGTTTCCGCTGAGAGAGGTTTAATAAGAACGAAATCGAACAGGGGTTTGATTGCTTGCCCGCTTGTTTTGGTCATAGACATATATGAAAAAAATTTATAAAATGAAATTTGTACAGCTATTTATAATAGAATTTTTATCTTTTGTCAAGTGGATACATCGAGTGCTAATCAAACAAATACTCCTCTTAGCTTGTCAGAAGTTGACAAAATGAGGATTCAGTTGCAATCAGCAGCCCTTCCTGCTAATTTGCATGAAAAAGCATTACAACAGATAGACCGCATTAACATGACGCTCAAATATGGCGGTAATTTCGCACAACTGGATATTACGGCAAAATATATTGATTGGATAACTCATATCCCATGGAATGTTTCCTCTCCAGACACGCTCGATATTAACAAAGCAAAAGAGTATCTCGATAAAAATCATTATGGTCTCGAAAAAGTGAAGGCAATGATTTTGGAGTATCTGTCAGTTCTTATCTTGCAAAGAAAAACGGCCAGTACGATGGCATATCATGCACCAAACTTATTTTTCGTAGGTTTGGCAGGAACCGGTAAAACAACATTCGCAAAAAGCATCGCCGAAGCATTGGGGCGCAAAATGGTCCGCATCCCCTTTGGAGGCCTTTCCTCTGCACTGGACTTGCGTGGACAAAGCAAAACATCCCCAGAAGCGGAGCCCGGCATGATTATGCGCGCGCTTCGCCAAGCTGGCACTAAAAATCCCGTGATACTTCTTGATGAACTAGATCGGTGCACTCCTGAATCCCGTTCATCCATCATGGGAGTCCTTATCGAACTATTGGACCCGGGCCAAAATAGCGCATTTACAGATTACTTTATTGATTACCCATTTGACCTCTCACAAGCATTATTCGTCTCAACGGCAAACAATACAACAACAGTGGCCACCGCTGTCCTAGACCGACTAGAAGTCGTGCAGATGCCTTCCTATAACGACCTCGAGAAAAAAGAGATCGGAAAACGATTTGTTTTCCCAAAATATGTAAAAGAAGCAGGCCTTACACCGGACCAGTTAAAAATCGAAGATTCTACATGGGACAAACTTGTTCGTCCTCTGGGATTTGAACCAGGAATCCGTAGTCTTGAACGCCAGATAGAATTAATCGTCCGCAAAACTGCCTATAAAATTATTTCCGGCCAAGCTGCGTCCGTTGTAGTGACCGATGAGAATCTGCGTGAGTTTGTTGTGTAATCTACTTTTTGAATTTAAATTCAATACCGACGATGTGTAGATAATCCAGTGCCGTATTTGTTCTTGGCAATACTTTCAAAACCACCGCTTGATTACCAAAAAAGCCAGGTAAGATATCTCCTAGATTGGAATAGAGCTTTTCTTTTCTCATCATCTGTCCTTCATAAAATCCAAAAATCACAGGTAAGTACTGTTTATCTTGTTGATAGATTGGAAAGAAATCTCCCACTTTTACATAGCTTTGTAATTGACTAGGCACAGTTTTATCGATAACAATAAATGTTTTTGTATCTCCAGTCTTCGTCTTTAACTGACGAAACATAGAGGTGGGGAGTTTCAATGTTCGTGCCATTTCTAGCATAGTATAGTTCTTACTTGTCGACATTCCCGAACTGAATTGTGCAAATTCAAAAAAGAGAAAAAGAAATAAAATAGTCATCACAAGTGGTGCAAAAAGTGAGGCGTAGTTCTTCTTTCCTGGTTTGTAAAGTTTCAGGAGAAGCGAATTTGAAACAACGGAAACAGAGCTGAGTGCCATCGCTAGGCCCGCCATCTCGGGCATTAGAACTAGTCCAAGAAAACTAAATACCCGTGCTGCAATGGGAATACCAATTACGTTGTAAAAGAGAGCAAAAAACATATTTTGTTTTATTTTCCCCACCGTTTCTTCCGAAAGATTTATCGCGTTAGTTACGTCACGGAGGTCGTTTTTCATTAATACAATATCTCCAGTCTCGATAGCCACATCCGTTCCCGCTCCCATGACAAATCCTAAATCTGATTGTGCCAAGGCAGGGGCATCATTTACCCCATCCCCAACCATAGCCACTTTTCCCATTTGTTGAAGCTCTTTAATTTTGGCAGCTTTTTGGTCGGGAAGTACGTCCGCAATAATATGTGATATTCCAGCTTGATGTGCGATTGCCTGCGCTGTTTCTTTATTGTCCCCGGTAAGCATATAAACAGCGATGCCTTTTTTCTCCAATTGCTTAACCGCCTCAATGGATGTTTCCTTAATCGTGTCGGCAACTGCAATAAAGCCTAGAAATTCCTTTTTGTTTGCAAGCATCATTACGGTCTTTCCTTGTTTTTCAAGATTCTTTATTTCAACTTCATTTTTTGTAATTGAAATATTTTTTTCATTCATGAGGGCACGGTTCCCGAAATAATAAAGATCATTCTGTATTTTTCCTTCAACGCCTTTCCCGGAAAGGGATTTAAACGCATCGACAGCGTTTAAATTTGATTTATATTCTTTAGCTCGTGTTCGAATTGCTTCAGCGAGAGGATGTTCGGAATGATGTTCAAGAGACGCTGCGATTTGTAGGACAAGTTGAGTTGTGATTGTTTGGGGGCCCTTCGACGAGCTCAGGGTGGCCGACGGATTAATGAATATGTCGGTCAGCTTTGGTTTACCATGAGTAATCGTTCCCGTCTTATCGAACACTAGTATCTTGATTGAGTTTGCTGTTTCAAGTGGTTCCCCGCCTTTTATGAGGATCCCGTTCTCAGCGCCTTTACCCGTACCAACCATAATAGCCGTAGGTGTTGCAAGACCTAGCGCACATGGACATGCAATCACTATTACTGAAGTAAGCGCCATAAGTGCGTATGTTAATGAAGCCCCTAAAATAAAATACCACACGACAAAGGTGAGGAGAGCAATTCCAATAATTGTTGGTACGAAGTATGCAGAAATGCGGTCTGCAAGATCTTGGATAGGAGCCTTTGTTCCTTGTGCATCTTCCACGAGCTGGATTATTCGAGCGAGCATTGTATCTGTACCGACTTTATCAGCTACAAATTCGAAGCTTCCTGATTTATTTATAGTTCCCCCAATTACCCTATCACCATTTTTCTTTTCAACTGGCATACTTTCTCCCGTCATCATAGATTCATCAACATATGAATCCCCCTTCACAATCTTTCCATCCACAGGAATTTTTTCCCCAGGTCTTACCAATAATCGATCATGTTTTTGTACGATATCAATCGCAACATCGTTTATCGTATCCCTTTTTACGAGATGGGCAATCGTAGGTTGCAGATGAATAAGTTTTTGTACTGCATCGGTTGTCCTTTGTTTTGCTTTTGCTTCAAGTAATTTTCCCAAGAGTACAAACGTTATTAGGAAAGCAGCAGTTTCGAAATATAATTCAGGAATTTTTTCTCCAGCAATCCCAATTAAAGATTTATTCAAAACTGCGTACATACCAAGTTGGATAAGACTATAGAAATATGCAACAGATGTCCCAATTGCCACGAGACTATCCATATTAAACGACTTCATGCGAAGCGCTGCCAACGCTCCCTTATAAAAATTCCTTCCGATAAAAAATTGGACGGGAGTAGTAAGAATAAATGAAATAATTCCGATTAGTGGCAATAGTTGTTGACCTGGGAGCCATGGAAAGAAATCTAAGAACATGAAATACATCATGGGTGCACTCAGAAGAGCGCTTATAGTGAGCTGTTTCTTTTGATCGTCATATTCTTGTTGCTTCTTTTCTTTTTCATGATTTACACTTTTTTCATCCACTATTTCGGCTGAATATCCTGCATTTTTTACCGCATCTAATAATATATTTTTATCAGTATTTAGTGAAGTAAATACGATTGCCTTTTCAGTTGAGAAATTCACTGATGCCTTCGAGACTCCGGGTACTTTTGCAAGAGATTTTTCTATAAGTGTGGAACAGGCAGAACAATGCATTCCTGATAGCGAGAGTACGGTTTTGGATTGAGCCATATATATAATTTAAAACTGGTAATCATTTCACTAGTATCGTTCCACTATACATTCCCATACTACAACTGAATGGAATCTCTCCAGCATCCTTCGGTGTAAAATCAAACACTTGCTCCTTATCCGTTAAGTTCGTTTTGATATTTAGTTTTTGTACCACAAGACTACTCGCACATGAATAGGGATAAACGGATTTTACTATCCATTTAACGGGAATATTTTTTTTCAAGGTGAATATATTTGGAGAATATCCTTGTGCATTTTGTTCCATATGTATCACCTGAACTCCGTTAATCATAGCTACATTTTTATCCTGTTCTTGATCTTGGGTTACTTCGCTTGAATAGTTTGTTTTAATTCCAGCTAATTTGAGACCATTTGAAATATTGAAAAAAGCCATTGCTATTACCACGAGACCTACAAACTTGAAAAATAATCCAGTTGATTTACCCTTCACTAACGAAGTAACTCCCCCAAGGCTTAGAAGGCCCGGTGCAGTTCCTAGTGCAAATATGGACATGGTAAGTGCTCCAGTTAAAAACGATCCCGTCGCCATCGCATACAGTTGAATCGCTTGAGTAAATCCGCATGGAACGAAAAAAGTAAGAGCTCCCATGAGGGCAGCACTTTTATGGGAATAGCTAGAATTTTGATGGGTAGTTACGCCGAGCAATTTACTTATTCCCTTTGGCAAAGTGAAAGAAAAAGCAGAAAGTTTTGGAAATATATTGGTGAGCTGTAGTCCCAAAAATATCATTGATAGACCCACTATGATGATCAGTAATCCGCTCACGCTTGAAGAAAGTTGGAATACAGATCCGATGAGTCCGATTACTCCTCCGAGAATAAAAAAAGATATAAATCTCCCCACATTAAAAAAAAGATGAGGAGTAAATTTTTCTCTTGGGGATGCATTTGGATTATCCTGAGAATATCGACTTGCTACTCCCAAAACAAGCCCACCCACGAGGGCCATACAGGTTGAAACCCCAGCGGTAAGGCCAACTAGAAGTACAACGGGTAAGCTTGCAAAATTATTGGAGGCAACTAAATTTATGCTGAAAAGGCCAAGGGATTTTGCGATGTAGTATACAAGAAATAGGATTACCAAACCAAAACCAAGTTCAACATAATCGTTGCCATTTTGAGAGAATAGTGAAAGTTTTTCATTTGATCCGAGTTCATATCCAGCTTTTTTTATAGCATGAACAACATCTGCATGGTTTAGGCTCTTTCCTTCGTAGTGAATTGTTGCAGAGCCCGTTTTATGACTAATATCGACCGCAGACACACCCTTTATGTTTTTTAATTCATCTTCAATGAGAATTTCGCACGATTTGCAATGCATTCCTTTTATCGATATTGTTTTTGTATCCATTATTTATTTGCTAAATTGCTAACTTTCAGTATCTCCTCAATCATTTGATCTTTTCGCTTCTGATTGTTTGTGCTCATTGCTTGTTTAAAACAAGAGTTAAGATGGGATTCCATCAATTGTTGATGAGCAGACTTAAGAAGTCCAATTACGGCAAGATTCTGTTGCATGATATCAATACAATATTCTCCGTTTTCCATCATGGTGATAATTTTTTCAAGAAGGCTACGAGCTTTTTTGTAGCTGGTAAGTGTTTTCGCACGATCATTCATATTATTTTGTCATTCCCGTGAAAACGGGAATCTATATAATTTTTAACTCCCTGGATCCCTGCCTTCGCGAGGATGACGGGTACCCCTACCTAGGGTATAGGTATAGAATAAGGTAAATAAAGGTAAATGTCAAATATAGAAAAAAAGAAGATTTACTAGCTACCAACTACTAACGACCAGCTTGTTACTTCTCCGTTATCGTTACGGAAATAATTTTTGCAGGGTCAACAGGGCTTGAACCTTCTCCTCCCTGTTTTACAGGGGCTTCTGCTATCTTATCAACGATATCGAGGCCACTAATCACCTTACCGAAAATCACGTAGTTTTTTGCGATAGGGACATCCGCATGCATGATAAAGAATTGACTTCCATTGGTATTAGGCCCCGCATTTGCCATGGCGAGCGTACCTCTTGTATATTCTCCATCAAACTTCTCATCATCAAATTTATAGCCAGGTCCTCCACTTCCGGTTCCTGTTGGGTCTCCACTTTGGATCATAAATCCCTTAATGGTGCGGTGAAAGATTACATTGTTATAAAACTTTTTATTCGCAAGTGTGACGAAATTATTCACTGTAATGGGAGTTTTGTCAGCATACAATTCGAGTTCGATATCGCCTGCGGATGTTTTCATCAAAGCAGTGTATGTTTTTTTTGTATCAATCATCATTTTTGGTTTTTTCATATCTTCATTTGGGGTAACTTGAGTAACAGATTGTGTCACTTGAGGCGCTTCAGTAGTATTAGTTCCCAACTTCGCAAGTGGCGTTGGGCTTAGGGAAAACTCGGCCATTTCATCTGCCTGCTTCCCGAACTGATTTCCTAATGTGACAACAATAGCTACAAATAATAACAAGAATGCTGCAATTATTCCAATGCGTTTCATAAAATGTTTATTCTAAATTAATAATCAGGACACTATATAATATACAATATAACAATGAAAAAAATATTTAAAGATTCACTTCTCTATATCTGGCAGCACAAACCCATTTTTTTGCTGTGTATTTTCGTATTCATCGTAACTCTCATGAAAACGTTTCCAGATGGGGGAATGGGATGTGTAAACGGGAAATGTGGGCTCATTTTGGGAGATAATAATAGAGACGGAATCTGGTTCATGGCTGTTGCAGCTACCGCGTTTAAAACATTTCCTTTCCAGCTTCCTATTTTCTCAGGTGCGGCGTTACAGGGATATTACTACTTTCCTGCACTCATCGTATTTCTTATTACAAAATTAGGGGTTCCCCTACTCCTTTATAATTACAAAATATTTCCCATAATCTATCTATTTTGCATGATGATTATTTTGGTAATTGTAGGAAGGAAAATTCTCGATAAACCACTTTTTGTTTTTCTACTCATATTTTTCGTAATGCTTGGTATCCCCCTTACCATCGCGCCTGCCCTCATTCACAACATTCCTCTCACTAATAAACTCCTCATAAATACCTTTCAAGCGACCAATATTTTTGACAGTCATCCCACAGCCTATTCGTATTTAATGTTTTTCCCGGGGTTACTTATCTTATTGAAAAAAAAGAGAATAGTGAAAGACCATATCATTATTTCGATTCTCCTTTTCTTTTTATTTGGAACTAAGTTTTACACTGCATTTTTGTATCTTGCGACCGTTTCGTTGACGGAAGTGATAGATCTTATTCGTAAAAAACAAGACATAAAAAGTACGGTTACACATTTGGTTTTATACGCTCTATTTGTCCTAGCATCCCTCCAGGTATTTCTTGACCTTATCCATGCGACCAAAGGAGCTTCAATGTTTGTTTTTTCGCCCTTTGCGACTGTTCATCATTTGATTGAAGAACCGTCTCTTTTCTATATACAAAACATGGTATTGGCACGGTATTATTTATATCAGTTTGGAATGACTCCTCGGTTATTAGGAATTGAGCTTTTTTCCTCTATACTTTTTGTGGTATTTTACTTCGGTATTCGAGTCATCGGATTTATATATCTAGCAAAGCGATATATTACACGCAAAGCTACCCCCTTTGAGATTGCATCAGGAATTTCCATTTTAGTTTTGATTGCCATATCCGTTCTCTTCATTCAACGAGGTGATTGGTTTAACCCTATGCAATTTGCAGTTGCTGCATCACATTTGTTAAGTCTATTTGCCGCACTTCTCTGCTATGAAACGTTTAAATGGAATAAGGCTGTGTTCTCCGTTTTATTTGTTGTTGTGATAATTTGTATGATTCCAAGCAACCTCATGAACTTTACATACCTAACTAGCGGAGGCAGAATCGTGATATCGAAGCCAGAAGTTGAAGCACTTAATTTCTTGAAAGCACAAAAAGATGGAGCTGTATTTTATCCCCTAGAAGGACCTGATTCCCCCTATATCCCAGTACTCACGGGAAAAGTGCTCTATTATAACTTTACGCACGTTTTGACAAACTTTGGTATTGACGAATCCAAAAGAAAAGCACAATTAGAAGATGTGGTGAAAATGAATGTCGATGCTCTCGATGTAAAATATGCATATCTATCCATTCATAATATGCAGTTTAAACTTCTGTACTCGAAATTTAAAACTTCTCAAAGCTATAAACCCATATTCAAAAATTCGGAAATTGCCCTGTTTGAAAAGATACGATAATAATCTATAATAATAAACATGAAACTTTCCATTGTCATTCCTGTATACAACGAAGAAAAGTTGATTGCCCAAACAATCGAAAAGGTGATGAGCACTCCCCTTCCCGAGGGAATGGAACGAGAAGTGGTAATAGTTGATGATGGAAGCACCGATAAAACAGAATCTCAGATTGAAAATCTTATAGATTCCCGCCTTCGCGGGAATGACAAAAAAACTTCAATTCATACTATTTTTAAGAAAAGGAACGAGGGTAAGGGAGCGGCACTCAAGGACGCTTTCCTTAAAACCACAGGTGACATCGTCCTTATCCAGGACGCAGACATGGAGTATTCACCAGATGATTATCCGCTTCTTCTAGAGGCATTTATCTCACAAGACGCCGATGTTGTATACGGATCCCGCTTTATTTCTCACAGGCCGCACAGAGTGCTCTATTTTTGGCATTCAGTAATGAATAAATTTCTCACCATGTTTTCTAACATGTTTAGCAACCTAAATCTTACTGATATGGAAACGGGGTTCAAAGTATTTCGCGGAGATCTTATCCGTAAAATTGCCCCCCATCTTATTACAAAGCGATTTGGGTTTGAGCCGGAAATAACGGCGAGAATAGCAAAGATACCTGAAATCAAAATCTACGAAGTTGGTATCTCTTATGCCGGTCGCACCTATAAGGAAGGAAAGAAAATTGGATGGGTGGATGGAGTAAAAGCGATTTGGGAAATAGTATATTTTAATGTATTTGCTAATGAATAAACGAATCTCTTCGTTTCTAAAGCCAAGGCTATCCTTCATCATTTTTTTTGCAATTTCATTTGCCATTTTCCTTTTTTACCTTATCTATATAAATTTATCGACGGATACAATTATTTTATTTCTTTCTTCAAAGCTGTTTTATGGAGAATGGTTAAAAAAAGGCATTTTTCCTTTCTTTAATCCCTATATTTTTAATGGAATTCCATATGCTTTTGATCTTGGAATGAACCACTTCCATCCTTTCTCATATCTATTTATCCTCCCCTTTCCTTTATCATTTGCAGCATGGTCAGCTATAACATGTCTATTATTCTTAGTTGGCTTTTATCTACTTTTCTCACTTTTCACTAACAAAAAATGGTTCGCTATATCTTTGACCTTTATTCTTTTTTTTTCAGGGAGTGGTTTTTTTCTTCGGATGAATAATCCAACAATTTTGTCGGTCATATCACATTATGGTTTATTTTTATTTTCACTTTATTATTTAAGAAAGCCGGGCTGGAAAAATTATATATTTCCATTAGTTACTGGAGTATTTTTAACCCTTTCTGGACATATTCAGTTTGTGTTATATGGATATATTATCGGTTTTATCGTAAGTGTATATTATCATAAAATTTCTCTGAAAAAAATATTTCTATATTTCTTATTCCTTGCATTATTGACGAGTTGGTATTATCTCCTATCACTTCCTTTAGTTTTTGAATCCACTAGACTCATTCTTAGAAAGGATTACGTAGATACGGGGCCCATTATGCCATTACAGTTTCTCCAGTTACTGTTTCCTTTCCTTTGGGGATATGTAGAAAATGGAAGTAAATGGAATGTTGGGCCAACCAATGTCCTCCTCTCTTCCTTACTCGTTGTCATTTTATTTATTTGGGGTTGTTTGAAAAGGAAGATAGATAGAACGTCTGTAATGCTTGTTGGAATTTTCCTATTATTTTCGATCGGTCTCGTTAATTTTCCTTTTTTTAGAGGACCGGGTCAGATTTTTATTCTTATCCACATTATTATACTTATTGCGCTTGCAAAAAATAATATATCTCCAGACTATATATTTAAGAGCGTTAAGAAGAAATATCTATTTTTGTTTGTAATTACAATATTTATTATTGCAGCTTTTTTTATCTCACCAATTTTTAGCTCTTTATTTCTGAAGTTTTACCTTATATTAAAACATGGAAAAGGAAGTCTGTTTTATGATAAAGCAACAATTGCAGTTATTGGAATGCTAATAGGATATAGCTTTGTTCCGACTGTTCTACTCTTGTTGACAATATTTATTTCTAACACTTACAAAAAAACAGCGCCAGCAATATTCATTATATTTATTATTATTGAAGGAAGTTTTGTAAATACATTGCATAACTATTTTGCACCCTCAAACATATTCGTGACAAAAAAGAACAATTTAAACGTTAATCTTACTAATTATCGCATGCAGACCTCCTCTGATGTCGTTCCATACGAAGGTTTTCACAACTATATGGGAAATATTTTGTTTAGGTCTCCATTTTCAAAAGAGCCTCCATATATTACCACTTCAGAAGAAAAAACCTTTAATAAGCTGAGGAAAATTTTCACGACAATTCCTTCAAGCTGGAGTATGGTCGATAAAGTGCAGGCAGTTCAGGGGTATAGTACCTTTGTACCTGCGAATATTGCCTACTATTTTAATACCCCATCTGATGATTACAAACAGGTTTATGATTATATAATACAGCGTAACTCCTACTTTGCTCAGAGTGAAAAAGGTTCACATATTAATTCGATAGAATCCTCGAGAATCACTCTTAATGACCCGCGATGGGAGAAGCTTGGCGTGAGATATTTCATTTCAGATAGACCACTGAAGAAATACTCTCTCATTGAAGAAAAAAATGGGAGATATATATACGAAGATGAAAATACCCTACCGATTTACCGGATAGTTAATGCCGGCCAAGTGAGTGCAGCTATTCCCTATTACAATGACCCTAACCAGTGGAAATTCGCTATTACAAAGACCGATGCTGGCAAAGAATTTCAGATGGTAATGAATCCAGGAGGATTTATTGCGAAATTGAATGGAAAGGAAATCCCAATCAACAAGGAAACCTTTTTACTAAGAATTCCACTTAATTCAGATGGAAATTTAGTAGTTTATTATTCCCCCATAAAACACCTTCAAGAAACACTGACGAGAGCGCTCAAATTAAAAAAGTAAGACTCCTTATCACACTTCTGCGACTTTGTGTGAGTTGATGGTGGAAATCGATGAAATCAATATACCAAGCGCAATAACCACCAAAATTCCTTCAGATAAGAGTGGCAATCCGTTCCAATATCGATAAATCCATGCAGCAAATAAGGGGCCGACAATACGGGCAATCGATTGCATTCCTTGGTTTGCGCCCTGCACTCTGCCCTGCATCTGCGGGCCAACGGACTTGGAAATAAGACCGTTTTGGCTCGGTTCAAATAAACCGTCTCCAATGTTTAATATGATGAATCCAAAATAAAGTAGGAAGACGGAAGGAATGAAAGCTGTTAAGGTTGTTATGAAAAATCCAACTGCAGTTAATAATAACCCAATAATTGCAACTTTAACATCTCCAAGCTTTGGAAGTAACTTATTTATGAGAAATCCTTGGGCAAAAATATCAACGAATCCAAAAACGAAAAGTAATGTGCCGATTTGCGCAGGGTTCCAGCTAAATACGTCCTTTAAATATACTGCGTTTGTTCCGTACATGCCATTCATCGCAACAATGAAAATGAATCCGAATAAAAATATTCGTTTTAAGATATCGAGCGAAAAAATGTACGAAAATTGTTTGAAAGGATTTAAATGATTAAAATCTAAATGAGTTGTGCGATGTTCCGTTTTAAGGCTTTCCGGGAGAATAAAGTAGCCAAACAACACATCAAGAAGAGTAACTCCCGCTGCAATAAACAGTGGGAAAGATGGATGTATAATTCCCAAGAATCCGCCAATTGCAGGGCCAAATATCATTCCTACACCCCCTGCAGCTCCGAGTAAGCCAAAATACTTTCCTCGTTCTTGGGGCTTAGTAATATCGGCCATATAAGCAAAAATAGTACTTATGTTGCCACCCGTTAGCCCATCAATGATCCGACCTAAGAACAACATCCATAAGGATCCTGCAAAACCTAGGACTAAATAGCCAATAATCGAGCCTATTAAACTCAAAATTAAAATTGGTTTTCGCCCGAATCTATCGCTCAAAGCGCCCAGGCCAGGTGCTGCAAAAAATTGGCACAACGCATAAATGGACATAAGCAAACCCACGTTCAATGCAGCTAAGTGTGGGTCCGCAACATATTTACTTACCATGAAAGGAAAAATTGGAAAAAGGATGCTTAACCCTAGGAAGTTGAGAAACATCGTTGCAAGAATAAAGATGATTTGGCTATTTGTTGAAAAGTATTTTTTCATAGGGTAATTATATAGTGAAGTTTCGAATAAAGGTATGAGCGGGATAGGGGAATCGAACCCCTGCTGAAAGATTGGAAATCTCTCGTTCTGCCATTAAACTAATCCCGCATTGACAAGTAGCTATCTAATCTTCTTTTTATATAACCTCGACCAAACCCTGTTTTCAATTGATTTTCACGTTTTATAGCATCTGTCTTATCTAGACAGGCTTCATAGTATATCAATTTTATTTCTTGATAGTTCTTAGTCGATTTAGTACCTCTTTTTAAGTGCTCTGAAAATCTTTTTTTCAAATCAGCACAATATCCTGTATAGAACGATTTCCCTAAGTCACGCCTTATTTCTAAAACGTAAACATAATACATATACTATTATATGACATACACATCTGCCATTATCAAACAAAACGGAGCTTGCTCCGATTTGGTTTGATCCGCCTAAATGTTTCTTTTGGCGGAAACTAATCCCGCGTTCAAAGAAACAGTGAAAAGTATACCAAAAAACACCCTATTCCTCAACCTTATAATCGGTGTTATTGATATAATAAATACTTATGGTTAAGAAATTACTCATTATAGTGGCTGCGTTTGTAGGAATTTATGTCGCTTATTTCATTTTTCGGGGAGCAAGTTTCTATAACTATATAGCTAAAAGTGGAATTAAAAATACCCCAGCTCCTGTTGAGAAAACAGAATATACATTTCTCCTCTTAGGATACGGAGGGCCAGGACACGACGGGCCCTATCTTACCGATTCCATGATGGTGGCACACGTAGACTTGAAAAAAAACAATGTTTCCCTCGTTTCCCTTCCCCGTGATCTTTGGGTAAAGCTCCCAACTAAATCAGGAGAAGTGTTTCATTCAAAAATCAACTCTATCTACCAAATGGGAATGTATGAATGGAAGAATTATCCCGATGTAAAGGTGGGAAAAACGGGTACTCCGGAACTTGTAAAACAGGCAGTACAAACCGTTACTGGGCTTAACATAGATAATGTTGTAACGGTTGACTTTGCCGGGTTTGAAAAAGCAATTGACGCCCTTGGAGGGATTGATGTCATGGTACAGAAAACATTCGATGATTATGGGTATCCAATTGAAGGCAAAGAGAATGACCTATGCGGAAAAGATGCAGAGTTTACGCAGGTTGAAAAATTCATGAAGCCAGGATTTGATCAGTCGGAAAAAGACAAACTTTTCAAAGACAAGCCAGAGCTTGAAACATTTTTCAATAATTTAATGAAAGATCCTCCTTCAGATGCATTGCCATGTAGATATGAACAGCTTCATTTCGATGCGGGCAAAGTGCATATGGATGGAAAAACAGCCCTAAAATATGTGAGATCTCGCCATTCTCTCCAAGATGGAAGCGATTTTGGTCGCGGAGCAAGACAACAGCAATTCGTAAAAGCTGTAAAGGATAAATTGTTAAATGTGTCCATACTCACAAACGTATTTCCCCTCATGGACCAACTTAAAGACCATATAAGCATGGACGTATCCTCTGATGAAATTAAGAAATTTGCCGTGGAAGCAAAGGACCTTGCATCTTATAAAATTATCAATATTCATATGAGCGATGCTGATTATCTCAAGAGTTCATATTCTGATTACGGTGGATACATCCTTATTCCTCGAACTGGAGAAGATAATTGGAAAGAAATAAAAAATATGATCCGAAATGGGATATTGGAAATCACTCCAACACCAAGCCCCGCTCCAACAAGTAAATCGACTATTACACCTAGTAAGAAGAAATAGAAATATTTTATCATTTCAAATGATAAAAAAAGATTTGTCATTTCGACTAAAGTTGGGATTTACATTTGTTAAAGTGTAAAAACTTCTCTAATATACAGTCTCAACTCTTTTGTCATTCCCGCGAAAGCGGGAATCCATGTTTATACAAATCATTCCATTGTGGATTTCTCTTCTCAATTAATTCAATTTTCCATTTTCTATTCCATTTTTTTTACTAGCAAGTATGTATACATAGTATGTCATGGTAGTATAATGTTCATTATGTAGATTCCCGCCTTCGCGGGAATGACAGCAAAATAAATGTATATGTACTTACTATTCATAATTGCGTTCTTAGTACGGTTAATTAACCTAAATCAATCTCTTTGGCTGGATGAGGCGGTGGTAGCAAAGGTAGTGAAATCAATTCCCTTTTTTCAAATCCCCATTCAATTTTCCCCTGGAGACTTCCATCCACCTCTTTATTATTTATTTATTTCGCTTTGGACGCAGGTTTTTGGATTATCTGAAATTGCACTTCGCATGCCCTCCATTATTCTTTCTCTAGTTGCAGGGCTTTTTGTCTATAAGATTGGATGTGTTTTGAAAGATAAGCAGACTGGATTTTGGGCAGCTGCTTTCTTTCTCTTCAACCCTCTCATCATTTACTATAGCCAAGAGGCACGAATGTATATGATGGCAACCGCATTTCTGTCGATTGCGCTCTATTACTTTATAAGAATTAGTATGCATGTCATTCTCGCGAAAGCGGGAATCCATAAAAATCGTGAAAATCATATAGATTCCGTGTCACTGCATGGAATGACAAGAGATATTGTGTTTTTCAACATTTTTTGTGTCCTGGCAATGTTTACATTTTATGGAAGTATATTTTTCATTGCTTCAATGATCTTGGTATTTGGATTTCGAAAATACAACCTTAGTAAGGGAAAGCTTTCCGAATGGATTCCCGCTTTCACGGGAATGACAATAGGACTAGTGGTTAGCACGCTAATTCTCTTCCCCCTCCTTATCCAACAACTCCATACGGCGAAAACAGGATTGCTGGAGGTAAAGAACTGGTCACTCGTTTTGGGCAAAGCTGAGCTAAAAAATGTGTTCATGATATTTGTTAAATTCACTTCAGGGCGATTAAGTTGGTTCCCCAAGTGGAGCTACTATTTAGTAGCTGGAGGTTGGGGGTTGGTAGTTGGAGCAATTATACTATTAGGAATGAAAAAAAATAAATTATTGGCTTATTTGTTTATTCTTCCTCTGTTTATTGGATTATTTGTTTCTTTCTGGGCGCCGATGATGATGTATTTTCGATACCTTTATCTAATTCCTGTCATGTGTCTCCTTATCGCAATAGGTATATCCAAGAAAGAAACCATAAAGATGGGAATAGTGGCGGTTTTCATTATATTCTCGCTTGTCTATTTGTTTATGCCTCAGTTTCATCGTGAAGATTGGAAAAAAATGGCTTCTGATTTAAGCCCAACTCAACCCGTTTACATGATACTTCCCTCTTCCGACCCAGTAAGTTATTACAATTCAAACGTATCTCTTTTTGAAATGAGAAATATGCAAAAACAGACACTTCCTGAATTCATCCAAGTAGTCCCCTATGTCGAAGACATTTATGGTTTTGACCATACATCGGTGTTAATTCAAAAAGGGTGTGTTCTTGAGATGAAATCAACATATCGCGGCCCCCTCTTTCTTGAGAGATGGAAGTGCTTGAGAAATGCATAAAATTACACTGCAGGAAGCTTTCTATACTCCTTTACAGATAGACCGATGAGAATCACGCTCGCGACAGCAAATGCCGTTCCTATAGACCATACAGCGGCGGAAACACCATATATCGGAATGTACAGAAAACATCCAGCAGTTACTATTATAAAGATAGCAACGTTTCCAATAAGGATATCAGCCGGTTTCTTCACTGCATACAGTAAAAAGAGATGGAAAATACTTATGAACGAATATGGTAAATACACGATAGCTAATTGCCTTGCAATTGTTGAGGTGTGGAAAAATCGCTTCGTAAAAAATAAATCAAAAACCCATGTTGGGGTAAAGAATAATGCCACAAAAATGGCGGTCGGAATAAGCATATAAAGAAGTGCGGGTTTAACGTTATGAGCAAGGTCTTCCTTTGACCTAATTTTTGCAAATGCAGGAGAAATTACCTGCGTAACGCTAATAATTGTAGTAATAATAGTGAGGATTATTTTTTGTGCAGCTCCATAATCTCCCAAATCTGGCGAAAGAAAAAAAGAGAGAAGGAAAAGATCCATTCGCAGCCCCAAATTGAAAAACTGGGACGCGATAAAATAAGTAAGTGTATATCCCACTTTCAAATCATTCTTTTCAACAGGAGCCCGCAGCACCGCCGCCATATGATTTTTTTTGGAGGAATATACGAGGACGAAGAATATGCTCGGACCTACTATTCCGAATACGAAAATGATAAGCCCTACTGAAATAGTGTGCATCGCCGCAAAGATGAGGACAATTATTGTTTTTGTGATGTTTGCAATAAGGGAATAAATATTTACTTGAAGTACTCGTTTTGATACATAGAGACAATTAGATAGAAAATTCTGCCAGATAAAAAAAAGCACTGAGATCGCGGTGACATATAAGGTAATAACGGGGGCTTTCGTTTTGAAAAATATGCTATCCAACCACGGAAATATAATAATGAGGAAGCCGACAACGATTCCTGAGAACAGCGTCTGATAGAGAAAAGTGCTTTTTATCAGCCTGTACATATTTTCAGACTTTTTTTCAATGAGGCCGGGGAGGTAGGAGTAGATTGTTGCCGTCATGCCCAAGTCGAGCAGATTAGCGAGGACAAACGTGATCCCAAATAATACGCTTAGCACACCGTAATCCGACTTACTTATAATACGTACAAGCAGGTATATAAAGAATGCTGAAAAAAATACATTGAGATAGTTTCCGATGGTATTAATGATGACATCAGTACTTGTTGGCCGCTTAATAAAGGAGAAAAATTTTGAAATCATATGTTTATTATACAAAATACGGACAAAACTTCATGTATGGCTGTGATCAAAAAGAAATAGAAAAGCAGTATTCGGAATTAATCGGCGGTATCTGGCGAATTTATTGAATCTATGTTACAATCAAACTTATGGATATACCTCCGGTTTATATTATAACTTCGGAGATTCTCAGTCTCGTTTCTGAAATAGAGAGCTTACGATTATATGCCCAAAAAACTAATCTACAGAAAGAAGTGAGTTTTATTTTAAGGAGAAATAGTTTACTCAAAAGTTCTCTTTATTCCGCCCGAATTGAAGGAAACCAACTTTCAGAACAATCAATTAATGAAAATAATTCTGATCCAGAGACGCAAGAGGTCGTAAATATAATGAAAGCATTTGAGTTTATCGAATCAACTTCCCTTTCGAGAATAAATCTACAGTATATTCAAAACGTTCATGCAATAATTGGGAATAATATATTTCCTGAAAGAGGAATATTTCGAACTGAAGTAAGCGCAATATTTAACACTTCTGGAACGGCGATATATATGCCACCACCGCCTACACAAATTCTTCCCTTAATGACAAGATTAATGGAATATATATCAATACAAAATGACTTTCCGCTTATCACTGCGTTTATAGCTCATCTTATATTTGAGAAAATTCACCCTTTTATCGATGGAAATGGACGTGTGGGTAGAGTCTTGATAATCGCTATATTAAAAAACAAACAAAATCTCACTTCTTTCCCTGTCATCATTGAAGAATATTTAGATATGCATCGCGATAAATATTATGATGTTCTTCTCCGTGGATTACAAGACCCAGAGTCATATCTTATATTTATGTTACACGCATATCTTAATGCCATGAAACAGACAATTAATAGGTTAGAAGTGTTGTCTCATAAACCTCCAGAAATACAGCAATTATCAGCCCGTCAGGAGGAGATATTTAATATTATTCAAGAACACACTGTGGTAACACTTAACCTCATAGCTCGACGTTTTTTAAAAGTTTCTGAACGAACTCTACGCGATGATTTGGCAAAACTTATGAAAAAAAAACTTGTTATAAAAATAGGAAATACAAAAGGCGTTGAGTATCGAATTAATAAAAAGTGATAATATATTTTCCTTCACAGAAAGTCCGTATATTCTTTCTGCTATAATAAAAGGATTATTGAAAATTAACGTATTTATATGGCCAACACAGCGCTTATTACAGGGATTTTAGGACAGGACGGACCTTATTTAGCAAAACTTCTCCTCGAAAAGGGATATAGAGTATATGGCCTCATGAGGCGCTATTCACAGCCTCATTTGGGTAATTTGAAATTTCTGGGGCTGGAGAAAAGTGTTGAACTTGTAGAAGGAGACCTTACTGACGAATCTTCCCTATTAAATCTCATAAAGGCAGTTCGCCCAAATGAAGTATATAATCTTGCCGCACAATCATTTGTTGGATCATCATGGGATCAGGCAAAGCTCACAACAGAAATCAATTCGCTTGGCGTTCTTTATTTGCTTAATTCCATAAAATTTTTCTCACCCACCACAAAATATTACCAAGCTTCAACCAGCGAAATGTTTGGCCTTGCCAACGACAGTGGATATCAGGATGAAAATACGAATTTTCACCCACGAAGCCCATACGGCATATCAAAGGTTTATTCTTACTGGATGACGGTGAATTTTAGAGAATCATATGGATTATTCACGACTAATGGCATTTTGTTCAATCATGAATCGCCCCTTCGAGGCATCCAATTTGTCACACGAAAAATAACCGATGGAGTAGCTCGCATCAAGCTTGGACTTGCCGATAGTATCTCACTTGGAAACTTGGATGCAAAACGAGATTGGGGATTTGCCGGCGATTATGTGGAAGCGATGTATCTCATGATGCAAGCGGAACAACCAGATGATTATGTTATTGGAACGGGAGAAACACACGCAGTGAGTGAATTCGTGAGTGCAGCTTTTGCAGAAATTGGAATCACTGATTGGGAAAAATATGTCACCATCGACGCCCGATTCAAGAGACCAGCTGAAGTGCCACATTTACAAGCACGCGCAACGAAAGCGGAAACAAAACTTGGATGGAAACCAAAGGTATCATTCAAAGAATTGGTGAAAATGATGGTGGATGCGGATATAAAGCGTCTACAAAAATAAAAAAGTAGCACTCGCAAGTATCCTATAAATCATATTAAAAAAGATGTGCAGGATGTCAGAGATATTAGTTCCTCGGTAATAGCAGGAAAACATTCCTCAGAGACTCTCCCTTAGTGGCCCGGTAGTATCCAGCAGGAATTATCTGGCTTCTGTGCGTAAAAATGGCGGGTTTGAATTTCTGAATGCAGTCATTCATTGCCTTTGAATATTTTTTCTCTAGTTGAGGGTCATATATCTTCCAATTCCAGTTAACCGTTATCTTATAACAGTTCGTATTTTTTCCATCAAATAATGGGTACAGCGCTTGGTCGATATTGGTTACAGCAAACGAGCCAGGGTGAGTTTTTTCGAAAATACTTAAACGAGTTGTCGCTTCTTCATAAAACAGTTTTTCTTTGGGCGGCACACGCATTCCCTTTAATACAATTGGTTTCGTGATGGTCTGATACGAGCTGCTGATTCTAATCTTGCGTCGTGCTAATCGTACATGATATGCAATATCGGGGAAAAAAAGCAAAAGGCAAATCACGAGATAAAGAAACTTCCTGCTGAATCGAAATCCAAAGCTCAGAGCAAAATATAGTGCAAATCCAATCATAGGAGACATCGCCCACCACTGATGATGCGTGTCACTTACTGGATGGTACTGCAACCAGGATGCAAGGCAGACAATAGAGACGAGAATAATTGAACTTTCATTCACCGTAATTTTCTTTTTTCTGAAGTTTATGTAGCCCATATATAAAGCCACAAGAGGCATGAGGGTCCAAATAGAGAATGGGCTATATGATTGGGGGAACATGTTCGCACAAAAATTCATGAAAAGGACTATGGGATTTTGGGACGCAGATGTAACCCAAATGCTAGGAAATCGAATCGTTTGATAATACCAATCAGATAACGCGTGATTGATTAAAATCCAGCTAAAAAAGACTGCGTGAGTCCCAAACAATGAAATGAAGAAGTACTTAAAAGATGGAATCGTGTGTTTTTTAAATTTCATGAGGAGAACAAAGAAAATCACGCCAATCACAAGTAAGAACCCAACTGGCTGACGGCTCCAAAATGTCAAAGCCGAAGAAACTCCCGCTAGTATTTGCCACCTAAATTTCTTTGTCTTGAGAAGTCGAAGCAAAGAAAAGAGAGCCACCATTTGGAAGAAAAGTGAGTATACCGAAGACCAAGTAAAAAAAACCAAATTCGGTTCATGGAATGGAGAAAGGAAAATCAAAATGATGCATGCAAGGGTAGCAAGGCCTTCAGGAAGGAAAATACGCCAAATAAGCCACAATAGTACTACAACAAATCCATAGAACGCAGCTGTGAGAAGCTTAATTACAACGAGGTAATTCCCGAAAATGAGGAGCGCCCAGGCTTGCAGCAGAGAGGCAAATGCACCATATTGCGTAAACGTATCACGGAAAAGCATTTGCCCGTGTGCTATGTCGGAAGCAGGCTTGAGCATGATGCCATCATGATGGGGATCAACCCCAATGAATGAAAAATAGCTCGCAATACCAAATGAGAGTGTAAATACAAAAAGTATTTGTAACGCGGATAGTATCGCTTGTTTTGTTTGTTTACTTATTTCCATTATTGGGCTGAGGTATTGATAAGGCGTTTAACTATATAGGAAGGTCGTCCTTTTACTTCGTCATAAATTCGGGCCATGTATTCGCTAATTATACCGAGTGAAAAAAATAGCAATCCGAACAAAAATAAAATAAGCATTATTATTGTCGCTACTCCTGGCGTTTCTCGCCCATGAATGAAAAAAAGATATGCATACCACACTATCATTCCAAACGATATAACTGTGATGCTCAGACCAAGATATGACACGATTCTAAGTGGAAGATAGGAAAAAGAAAATATACCATTTAATGCTACTTTGATGATAGTTCCTAAATAAGCTTTAGATTCCCCTGCCACACGCTTCTCTCTTTGGAACGGAATACCAAGAGATGAGAAACCCGTCCACATGATGAGGCCTCGTAAATATTTATTTTTTTCCTTAAGTGAGTTTACTTCGGTATAAACTTTTTTATCGATAAGACGAAAATCACTCGCGTTTTCCGGGAACATGTTATTTGTCAGTTTATTTATGAGTTTATAAAACAGAATAGAACCCGTGTTAATAAAAAATCCAGCGGTCCTTTTTTTGACGATACCGTACACAATCATGTATCCTTTTTCCCACGATTTAATAAAGGTATTGACAAGTTCAAGCGGTTCTTGCATATCTGCCATCATAATCACTGCTGCGTCTCCCCTTGCATACTGCATTCCTACTTCAATTCCCCCATCGCACCCTACGTTTCTTGTGAGCTGAACTATTTTGATTATCTTATTTTTTCGTGCATATTTTTTGAGGAGTGTAAATGAATTATCGAAAGATCCGTTTTCAACTAGTACCATCTCAAAGGAATATTTTGGTTGTTTTTCCGCAAAAGAAAGAAGCGCCGGTATAAGATGGGAAATGGAGGATTCTTCGTTATAGACCGGTATGACAAAGGATAGCAACTTTTTTCGAATCATCTGAGTATTATACCAAGAGATTAGAGGTCAGTTGTCAAATATGCTTTTGCTTACTATAATGGGGGCATGAAAGTTATTATTTTATGCGGAGGTGAGGGCACGCGACTTAAGGAAGAAACCGAATATAAACCAAAACCAATGGTGTTGGTTGGTGGTAAACCAATCATATGGCACATCATGAAGTTGTATTCGCACTACGGATATCGCGAGTTTATCTTGGCATTGGGATATAAGGCAGAATATATAAAAGATTTTTTCCTCAACCAAAAAGCATTCACCAATGACTTCACTCTCACAACAAATAATCACGAGGCGATGTACCACTTCGACAAAAAAGAAAAAAAAGATAATTTTAAGATTACATTTGTTGATACGGGCCTGAAGACACTGCCGGGAGAACGAATTCTCCGTTGCCAAAAATATATCCCCAAAAAAGATACACATTTCATGGTTACCTATGGAGATGGAGTGACGGACTTGAATATAAAAAAAGTTTTTGAGTTCCATAAAAAACAAAAAACGATAGGGACAATTACCGGTGTGCATCCTCATTCTAAATATGGGTTAGTACAGCTTTCCGAAGATTGCAAAATAAAGTCATTTGTTGAGAAACCAGTATTATCGGAATGGGTGAATGGAGGGTATATGGTATTTCACAAAACCGTCTTTAAGTATCTTGAAGTGGGTAAAACGGAGCATGTTGCATTGGAAAAACTCGCAAAGATAAATGAACTCTCTCTCTTCAAGCATGAAGGGTTTTGGATGGCGGTTGATACATATAAGGAACTAGATGATTTAAATAAAATATGGGCGACGAATGAGCCATGGAAAGTTTGGGAATAATATCTATGAATGTCTTTGTAGACAACAATATTTTAGTTACTGGGGGTACCGGATTTATCGGGAGCCACCTGGTGGAATATCTATTGAAGAAAAAGGCACATGTTCACACCACTACCCTTTCCTCAGATCCACTTTCCTACTTTTACCAGCAAAAATTAGATACATTAGCAATAGTTCATTACGTAGACGTCACTAATTATTCAGCGGTGAAAGAACTCATCTTTAAAAATAAAATCGATTATATTTTTCACCTTGCAGCGGAACCACTTGTTGAAGTAGTGTTTGCTAATCCTCGTCGAGCACTTGAAACAAATATTATGGGTACTGTTAATGTGCTAGAAGCCGCACGACAATACGGAAAAGTAAAGGCGATTATCGTAGCCTCATCTGATAAAGCATACGGAAAACTTGAAAACGGAAAATATAATGAAACCGATGCACTTGCAGGGGACCACCCCTATGAAGTGTCAAAATCTGCCGCCGACCTTATTGCTCGAACATATTTTAAAACATATAAAATACCCGTTGCTGTATCACGGTTCGGCAATATTTATGGTGAAGGGGATATTCATTTTTCGCGGATCATTCCCGGAATTATGCAGACGATAGTATCCAAGCAGATACTTGAAATACGAAGTAATGGTAAGTATGAACGGGATTACCTGTATGTAAAGGACGTCGTTGAGGGATATGTCTTGTTGGCAGAAAAAATAGGAAGATCTCAAGGGAATGCCTATAACTTTGGGAGTGCTGATCATTACTCAGTGTTATCACTTATTGCGCTCGCAGAAAAAACTATTCATAAAAAGATTCCCTATACCATCCTTAACACAGCACAAAATGAAATCCCCTACCAGTCACTTAATTATTCAAAAATAACAACCGAGTTTGGATGGAAACCCAGGACAAAAATGAAAGCTATTTTGCCCGCCGTTTATCGGTGGTATAAAAAAATCTCTCAATGAAAAAAACTATTTTCGTAACGGGCGCAAATGGCTTCATAGGAAAGAATTTTATTGAGTTTATCGGTAAAGTGGCAAAATACACTCTCCTGTATCCCTCTCATAAGGAACTAGACTTACTTAGCGGAAAACAGGTAGATAATTTTTTCTCCAAAAACAAAGTTGATATCGTTATCCACTGTGCAAACCGTGGAGGCGTACGAACGGATAAAAGCGAGGATAGGGTGGTAAGTGAAAATCTTCGCATATTTTTCAATATCATGAAAAATAAGAAGAAGTTTGGGAGGATGATCTACTTTGGGTCTGGCGCTGAGTATGATAAATTGCAAGATATTAAGAAAGTAAAAGAAGAAGACTTTGGGCGAAGTATCCCAAGCGATGCATATGGATTTTATAAATATATTTGTTCGAAATATACAGAAAATGCGAAGGATATTGTTTGCTTGCGACTATTTGGCGTCTTTGGGAAATATGAAAACTCTTCCGTTCGCTTCATCTCGAACATGATCGTTCGATATATCAAAAAAAAGTCGCTTAAAATGATTCAGAATGCCCGATTTGATTATATCGATGTTATTGATTTGTGTAGAATTGTTGAATATTTTATTTCCCATAAGCCAAAAAGGAAGTTTTATAATGTAGGGTCAGGAACAGGAAGAGAGCTCCTAACAATAGCGAAGAATATCAATTTACTCGATTCTTACTCACAGGAAATAACTATTCAAAAGAAGGGACTTAATAAAGAATATACATGTAATAATAGGAGACTTATGTCGGAAATAAAAGGATTTAAATTCACGTCATTTACAAAATCATTAAAGAGTCTTTACGAATATTATAAAACTGAATTCCCGCCTTCGCGGGAATGACACAGGAGAACTTATGGTCGGTTTGTTTCTTCATACTCCTTGCGCTCAAGGAATGGAAACATGTCCTCGTATGGTTGCGCTACAAGTGCCCCGTCTGGTCGCTTAATCGATGCAGTTCTAGGTTGAAGTAATTGCCATGGAGGTGTCATAACGTCGCAGATCACAGGTCCCTTATAATCCAACACTTCCTTTATTTTTTTATCCACTTCATCCACTGAGTTAATTCGTACGCCTTTTATTCCGTATGCATTTGCTATTTTGATAGAATCTGGGCACCAAACACCATTTTTCTCACTTTCCCCGATAAGTCGTCCATCCATGAAATTCTTTTGAGTATGTCGAATAAGTAAGTATCCATTATTATTGAAAATGAAAACCTTGATGGGGAGATTGTTGTGCTTTATGGTTGCGAATTCCTGAATGTTAAACTGCAAACTTCCGTCTCCCGTAATAACGATTGTATCTCCACCCTTATTTGCCATGCAAGCTCCAATTCCTGCTGCCCAGTATCCCATCGTAGAGATTCCACCAGTCGTAAGGAAGCGTTGGTTTTTTTTTATTTTCCACGATTGGCAGGCAACGTGGAAACATGTTCCAGTATCAACCAGCACCATATCCTTGTTTGTTGAAAAGTGGGATAGTCTGTCGACAAAATAATAAGAATTAACAGGTACTTCTTTTTTGTATTCAGGTAATACCACGGGGAAATTCTTTTTCCAATAGTGACATCTCTCTATCCATTTTTTATCTGTTGTTGATTTATAGTTTTTAGTTTGGGAGAGGAGTTCAGTCAAGAAATCTTTAATATCCGCGTTTATTTTTAGTGAAATATCTACGCCCGGTTTTTCCAGTTCCTCAATATCAATGTCTACTACTATTTTCTTTGCATTTTTTCCAAAATCTTTTGCGTTATGCCCCACTGTTGAAGTGGAAAGACGAGAGCCAACAACAAGAATCAAATCTGCGTTTTGAATAGCAAAGTGTGCCGCTCGTTCGCCATATGTTCCAGGGCGTCCTATATATAGTTCATGATCGCTATTTATTACATCAAGTCCTAAGCGAGATGTGATGATAGGAATGTTGAGTTTTTTGACAGTCTTAAGAAATTCTTCCATCGCATGTGCGAGGCGAATCCCCTGCCCTACGAAGAGAATGGGGCGTTTTGCAAGAGAAAGTTCAAACAGTACCTTTTTTACCTCAACGGATAAATCGTTTGAGTTTTCTAATTCTTCTGGAATGAATTCTTTAAGGTTTTTTTCCGGTACCTCCATTCGTTGGATATCAAGGGGTACTTCAATCCATACAGGTCCCGGCCTTCCATTGAGCGCAAGTTACTATGCTTTTTGCATGTAATACTTAATCATGGAAGGGTTATCAACCGTTTGGAAATATTTTGTTATTTTTTCAACAAGCGGTTTTATGTTTATTCCCTGGATTCCGTACTGACGTATTTTTGTTTTTTGTTGATATTGTACAAACGATAATGCTGATTGACCGGAGATCACCATCATGGGGCTTGAGTCTACCCATCCACCTACCACTCCATTCATCACGTTCACTGCGGCTGGTCCTGCAGTTACAAGTGCCACACCCAATTTTCCCGTAATCCGGCCATATGCATCTGCCGACATTCCAAGGGTCTGTTCATGATGTGCACAAATGAATTTCAATTTCTTATTCCTACAAACTGCATCGTTCAAGAACATTGCTTGACCACCCGTTATCATGAAGATAGTATCAACACCTTTCTCAGTGAGGAATTTGAAGATGAAATCGCTTACTGTCATATTATAAAAGTGACTCAATTTGATAACTTTCGTTTTTGAATTCTTTTTTTTGTTTAAGGAAATTGGCGACATCAACAATAATATCCTCCTGTCCCCCAACCACATTCCGTCTTCCAAGTTCTTTGAGGATATCGCGAACATCAACGCCGAATCGTATAGCGGCTTTTTCCGCATGGGGAGCGAAACCAGAAAACACTCCGGCTAGTCCACTGGAAAGCGTTATATGATTTATTTCAGGAGCTTTTATTGCTAATTTCGCAATTATGTTTTCGCTATTGTCCATGAGTTGATAGAGGTCAAGCCCTGTTTTATATCCGGCTTTTTCAAGTACTGCTACTATCACTTCCGTTTGGCAGTTTCCAGCTCCAGCTCCGAGGCCCCGGGAACATGCATCGATTATAGTTGCTCCTGCCTCAACTGCCACGAGCGAATTGGCAACAGCCATCCCTAAATTATTATGTGCATGAAAGCCTACTACAATCTTTAATCCTGCTACGAGCGTTGATACTTTTTCCTCAACATCATGGGGCATAAATGCTCCTGCAGAATCCATAAGAAGCACTCCCTCGGCTCCGTACTCTTCCATCAAACGGGCTTGCTCCAATAATTTTTCCGCGGAAATCATATGAGACATCATTAATACTCCAAACGTTCTCACATTATTTTTCACGCCATATTGGATGTGTTGCCTTGTGACATTTGCTTCAGTACAATGGCACGCCACCATCAACACATCTATCCCCACTTGTATTGCTGGTTCGATATTATCTTTGATTGTTCCAAATCCAGGGATAAGGAACCCTCCAAGAAGAGTATTTTTTAATTGTTTTTTTGCCGTTTTTATCATTTCAGTATCCGACAGTAATGACATCCCCAGTTGAAGAGACGATGCACCCAATCCATTTCCATGCCCCACCATGAGTATTTTCGTTCCGGCAAGTTCCGCTCCACGAGCGTATTGTGTGATATCTTTAGTAGTAAATTTATGTTTCATTGCATGAGAGCCATCTCGAAGAGTTGAGTCGATTACCAAAATTTCTCGATTATTTTTTTTCATTGGTTTATTTGTTTATTTTAATCTCTTGTTGTCATGCCCGTGAAAATGGGCATCTATACAATCAATACCTTACTGGATTCACCCATTCGGGTGCAGGCCCCCTTTCGCGGGAATGACACATCTATTTACGCGAATTTTTTATTTCACTGACATTCGTTTTTATCTTTGCATAGGCTTCAGCCACCGCAATCGCTGCGCAGTTTATTATATCTAAATTGCCGGCATAAATTGGTAAGAAGTCTCCTCTTCCTACTACCTCAACCATACAGGTTAATTTAACATTGTCATACACGGGTTTTAAAATTAATTTAAAACCGGGAATATATTTCTGCATTATTGTTACCATCTCTTCAATTTTTTTATCGATAAGTTCCATCTTTGGTTTTTCAATCTGTACATAAATCGTGTTATGCATCAGGATAGGTGGTTCTGCAGGGTTGAGAATAACAATAGCCTTCGCTTTTGCTACGTTTGTAAAAAGCCGAATTGCGTCGCTTGTAGCCTGTGTATATTCATCGATATTATTTCTCGTTCCGATACCGGCTGACTTTGATGCGATGCTGGAAACGACCTCGATATAGTGTATTTCAGGATGAATTTTCATAATGGCGGAAATGAGAGGCACTGTTGCTTGCCCTCCACACGTTATCATATTCACGTTCATACCCTCCAAACACTCTTCCAAGTTGAGAACGGGGATACACATTTTTCCGATACGAGATGGAGTCATATCAATTACGAATTTCTTCAGTTTTTTGAGGATGGGGGCATGAATAATATGGGAATCGGCAGATGTGGCGTCGACCACAATATCACAGCAATCTGGATTATCTATTATCGCTTGGATGGATTTGTCTGAAGTATTTATTCCTATTTTCTTAGCTCTCAAGATTCCTTTTGATGCTGAGTTTTGTCCTGCAAAAAGTGTACATTCAAGTAGTGGCGACCTCTCGATTTTCATGAGGAGGTCAGTCCCAATGTTGCCGGTACCGATAATGGCAATTCTTAGTTTCCTTTGGATATTTTTTTTCATGAATGTCAAGAAATTATATCAAAACGGAATTGTGATATATAATAGAGCATCATGACAACACTTCTAAAGACGAAAAAATACATCCCTGTTTCAGGAAAAGTTTTCAATAAAGAGGAAATAAATAATGCTATAAAAGTAGCACGCAAGGGTTGGTGGACCGAAGGAGAATATGCAAAACTGTTTGAAAAAGATTTCAAGGAATATCTTGGGGTTCGGTATGTATCTCTCGTTAACTCCGGGTCTTCCGCGAACTTAGTTGCGCTCTACAGCCTCACCTCCTCTGTTTTTGGAGATCGGCGTCTTAAATCGGGAGATGAATATATTACCACCTCCGTTGCCTTCCCTACGACTGTAAATCCAGGAATGATGCTGGGTATGAAGCCTGTGTTTATCGATGCAGAACTAGATACCTTAAATATTGATGCGAGCAAAATAGAAAAAGCAATAACCAAAAAAACAAAACTTATCATGATTGCCCACACGCTCGGCCGCCCGTTTGATCTTTCAATAATCGTCGCACTTTGCAAAAAATATAAACTCTGGTTAATCGAGGATTGTTGTGACGCACTAGGATCAAAATTTAAAGGGAAAATGGTGGGGACGTTTGGCGATATCGCCACATTTAGCTTTTACCCCGCACATCAAATGAGTTGCTCCTTTAACACCCCAATTCCATACTTAGGTGAAGACAAGAAATGGAATTTGGATACTATAGAAACTATATATTATAAATATAGAAAAAATCCTAATA
>JBBQLR010000007.1:0-30462 GCA_038328135.1 Patescibacteria group bacterium
TTCATTTACGAGTGATCAGATTCAACTGTTAAAGAAATTTTACGAATCTGGGAAAAATATACTCGTATTTGCTGGTGGAACGAAAATTGATGAACGAACGCTTGGCGTTACACCGGCAGAACATAACCTCAATGAACTTACGGCATCATACGGTGCTCAAATTGATTATGACCAAATTCTTTCCACTTCCGCCGAATATGTGAATTTCGGCAATGAAACTTCCCAGTTCCTTGCCCCCTATCCATTTTGGATACGGTCAAATATATTTGATTCCAAATCGGGATTATTTGCAAACATCCAATTTGTTACATTTCCATGGGTTTCTTCCCTCACTTTGAAAAATAGTGGCCCCACTTTAGTTACCCCACTCTTTCTTTCTTCCAATAAATCATGGGCACAGAAGGATAATTTTATTCTTATCCCAAACAACATACCTCAACCGACACAAAAAGATTTAAAACAATATGTGCTTGGAGCATTGATTAAAAATAAACAGGGTGGTGAAATGATTGTTATCGGATCTTCTCGATTTCCTTATGAACAATATATGAGTCGGGGCGGGGGGAATCTTGACTTTATCTTAAATACAATAGATACAATTAGTTCAAACGGAGCACTCAGCGGCATTCGTTCACGTGCGGTTTCATTCTATCCATTACCAGATTTATCTGACACGCAAAAGGATATATATAAATACACTGCAATCCTGCTATTCCCATTATTGTGGGGAGTTTATGGAGGTATACGACTTTTGAGGAGAAAGTAAACAGATATATATTTGTCATCCCCATGAAGACGGGGATCCAATCAACAATCAACAATATTGCTTTTTTGTAAGGATATCTTCCTCTGGATTCCCGCGTTCGCGGGAATGACATCCTAAACACTTACATATCGTGCTGATTTTGTACTCCCTATTTTTTTTATAAGGTTTTTCTTTACTAAGTCCTGTACATCTCGGAGGACCGAATCTTCCGATATATCAGGGAAAATTGTTTTGAAGGCTTTATTTTGTAAATATCCAATTTCCTGCATATACTCGATGAGTTTAATTTGCCTTTCGGTAAGGAAAATCTGTTGTCCTCCCATCTTATCTTTCATTTTCACATCTTTTGAAAGTTTCAATATTTTCTCTTTAATACGGGTAAACTCAACCGCTGCTCCAAAACTAAAATACTCGAGCCACGAAGTGAGATCGCCCGCAGTTGCCTTTTGGAGATGTTCATAATATGAAATAGCATCCCTGTCGAAATATTCTTCAAGAGAAAAAAACCGACGAATATCATACCCACCGAGCAATAATACGAGCGTCGCTAAAGATCTCCCCACTCTTCCATTCCCATCTATAAATGGATGTATTCTTACGAATTCATGATGTACTATCGCTGCTTTTAATATTGAATGAATATCTTTTGACTCTTCCTTATTTATCCAATAGATAAACTCTTTCATGAGGAATGGCACTTCAAGCGGAGTGGGCGGTTTAAACGTAATTTCGCCGGTCGCGGAGTTGCGAATAACCACTTGTTTGAGCCTATAAATCCCTGACTGTTCCGCGGATAATGTTTTTTCTGTAATAATTCGGTGAACTTTGAGGACAAGCTGTTCCGTAATTTTATCTATTTTCTTTTTCGCTTCATCATCAATTAACTCGACCACCTTTCGATAGTTGATTACTTCTTGTATATCGCGAGGTCGTGCAGCAACTGGTTTCCCTAATAACACCTCTTTTGCTTCTTCTATATGAAGCATATTTCCTTCGATATGAGTACCATGATAGGCGGCCCGTACAAGCGCATCTTCCTTAAACTGCCGTTCCCAGAGTGGAAGGAGAGGTGCATGGCGAATTACTTCCTCCGCTGCTTCAACTTTGGAAATATTGGTAAGAATTTTGTTAGTGATTGTAAATGTGGGATTAAACATATGAATAATTATTTACCAAAACGTCTTTTTCGTTCTCCATATTCCAAAACTGATTTTTCAAGAGCTTCGGGATTATAATCTGGAAAATAGAGGGGAGAGAATATATATTCACTATATGCAGATTGCCAAGTCATGAATCCGGATAACCGTTCTTCCCCACTCGTACGGATAATCAAGTCCGGATTCGGATAAGGTAACATGTGAGTGTCTAAATAGTCTTCTATTTTTTCTGTCTGGATATCCTTCATTTTTTTGATTGCTCTTTCGATTTCATCATGTCCACCGTAATCCAGAGCCATCACAAAATAGTATTTTGTAAACTGTTTCGTTTCATTTTCCGCTTTTTGTATTTTTATCCTTAATTTTTCAGGCAATCTATCTTTCCTTCCAATATGAACTATTCGTGTCTCTTCCTCAATTGCGTCCTTTATTTGTGAATCGATTACCCTCTCAGCAAGGTTCATGAGGTATCCAACTTCCTCCTCAGCTCGTTCCCAGTTCTCAGTGGAAAATACCCAAAAAGTGATTACTTTAATACCGATTTTTTTAGCTTTTTTACTGAGAACTTTGATGTTTTCAAAACCTCTCCTATGCCCTTCAAATGAAGGAAGGCCTTTTTCCTTCGCCCACCTTCTATTTCCGTCAGCGATAATCGCGACATGATTAGGGATTTTGTTTTCTTCCATAATGAATAATTATACCGAATATTTTCCGCAACTTGACGATAATGAAAAATTTCGTTATAGTGTACACATGAATATCATTCGCCCGGTATACGCTGAAGTTCTCATTACTCAATACCCAATAGCTCGATTTTCTACAATTTCTTCATTTACAAATATTATTATTCCGCTCATGATGATACTTGGAGGTTTTATGTGCCTTGCGATGCTGCTTCTTGGAGCTTATCGGTATCTTTCAAGTCAAGGAAACCCTGAAAAAATATCCAAAGCGCAAGGAGTCATTATCTATGCTGTAATTGGCTTACTCATTATCGTTTCAAGCTTTGTTTTAACAAAAATTATTGGTTTCGTATTTAATGTTAAAATGCCATTATGAAAAATCTACTTGCAGCAGGAATAAATGATGTTATTGGTACGATTGCACCACCTGTCAACGATCCACTCTATTCAGGTGACGTTAATCAAGGACTTGGACGGATAATTTCATTAATGCTTCAAGCTCTCTTTTTCATTGCCGCTCTTGCCGCTCTCCTTTATATGTTGTTAGGGGCTTATGATTGGATTACTTCAAATGGGGAAAAAGAAAAATTACAAAAAGCACAAAATAAAATTCAAAGCGCGGCTATTGGGCTTATTCTAATGGTAGTTGTCGTAGTTGTATTTAATGTAATCATGGGAACGGTGCTTGCAGGAAAATTCGGTATTGGCGAGGGATTCACATTTAAGCTCCCTTCTATAAACCCTTAAAAATAAAGCGTATTTATTTAGAATAAGTGATTTTGTATAAGATAAGATCCTTTTGAAGCACTATTCATTATCGTTTCAATCACTCCGGGAATAGATTGTATCTGTTTGTTAATTGTCTCAAGATCTTTCTTTAAACAGACAACATGGATATTCGGGCCCGCATCGATAGTGAAATATACAGATATCCCCGCTTCTCTCATTCTCTTAACCAATTTCATTACGGCAAGTGACGAGGGCTCCCAGTAGATGAGCGAGGGCCATGAAGTAAGCATAATGGCGTGCATTTCCAAAGCTTCAAGTTCAATCAATTTTCCGAAACCATTGAAATTTTTTTTATCAATGTATTCTTTACATTCCCTTATTTTTTCACTCATTTTCTTTAAACGGGCTTTAAAAAAAATGCTCGTTTCCGCACTCTGTTGGCCAATTGAGGTCGCAATATCTTTTTTTTCGGTACTCACTACTGCAACAACATCACATACATCCCAATAGTTAGAATCATGGAACGAATATGCATATGATTTTTCTGAAGAATCTCCATCTAACCACTCCACAAATCCATCAGGAATGGACCGACATGCGGAACCTGAACCTTGTCGAGCCAGCATCGTTACTTCCTTCTCGGAAAGTGTAATTCCTGCACTAGTAAGCCCCGCAACCGTGAGCGCGGCAAACCCAGATGCTGATGAAGCCATTCCTGCACTAGCTGAAAAAGAATTTTGAGAAATCACTTTAGCAAACGAGGAGTGTTTTGAAAAGTGTCGGATTCTATCCAAATGGTTGCTTACTCGATGATTAATTGAGGAGTTACTTATTCCATTTACCAGAATATCATCCGCTTTCAAAGAAGGGAGAAATTCCACACTTGTTGTGGTAAATAAATTACTCAAATTCATCGAAATACTTCCGTTTGTTGGAAGTCGTAAAACTTCATCTTTCTTCCCCCAATATTTTACGAATGCAATATTTGAATGTGACCTAGCTGTTGCTTTCATATTTTTTATTCTACACCCTTCGCATTAAGACATACATTTATAATTTCTCCCCCTACTTTTTCTATGGCTCGCCTTACGTTTTCTTTTTTTTCATCAGAGACCAACGCAATCATACAGTCCCCTCCCCCTGCTCCTGATAGTTTTGCCCCCCACGCCCCTGCGTTGTTTGCTGCTTCCACCATTTCGTCAAGTTTAGGGATACTAACTCCCAGTTTTTGAAGAATGGTATGATTTTTTGTCATACAATTTCCCGTCTTTTCAAAATCAGACGTTTCCAAGCCTGTCCGAGCTTCTTCAACGAGGGAAGTAATCTGGGTAAACATTTTCTTTAATTCATCTTGTCTATATTTAAAAGTTTCTGCTACTTTTCGGATATAAAATGGAGTGTCTGCTTTTATACCAGAGTATCCAACGACGAGGGGTAACTTATTAATATGGACGGGTTCTATTACAGCTCCACCCGTTACGTAATACTGTATACCTCCGTAAACAGCGGCTGCGATATCAAATCCCGAACCAACTCCTTGGATGGCGAGCGTTACCGTATAGCACATATCAAATACTTCTTTTTTATTAAGATTTTTTTTAAAAAGTTGATTTAATGCTTCAAGAGTGGCAACGGTTACTGCGGAGGAAGAACCCAACCCCACTTGATGGGAAAAATCTCCCTGCGTTTTAATTCGAACGGAGTTACGGATAGAAAATTTTTCTTTAAAATGAGCGATAGTTTCCAAAACAAATCTACTTTCTTTTACTTGGGGAGTAATTATTTCGTCCTCTTCCCTATCAATCATTTCGGCTTCAACATACAACCGTTTATCAACCGCCGTAACCAAACAAGGATTATTATAAACAACGGCATAGTCTCCCAATAATAGTAGTTTCCCCGGGGCCGACGTTTGGATCATAGTTCTTTTACTAAACCTGTATAACTGGGAACAAACGGAATGAAACTAAGAGAATTATCTTCTACTATTTTTTTACATCCACCCATATCTTCGCATAAAAATAAGACAAAACCGGATGCCGCTTGATTCCCTCCTCCACCTGTAACTTTACCCCCTCCGTATTTTTTAAGCTGCGAAAGCAGATGTTTTGTCTTATCCGACACAACTCCAATTTGTTCTAATAAAAGTTCATTTTTCAACAAATTTTCTTTAAAAAATTGCAAATCTTCCTTCATAATTGAGACTATTATTCGCTTTGTTGTTTTTTCCATGTCATATAATTTCCGTTCCATTTTGATGTTTTCTTTGTTGAATAAAATACCTACCGCCTGAACCATTTCGCCAGTTGACTCAACAGGTTTTCCTGTATCAATCAAAACGAGTGACTCGATAAATTTTACTGGTATTTTGATGGAGAGCTTGCTGATGGTCTTGAGGAATTCAAATTCCTTTCTGTAATAGATAAGACCCCCCATTACGGATGTTGAAGTATCAACGCCCGAAGAATTTTTATGGAAATATTTTTCCATTTGATATGCGCATATATTTATATCCTCTTTATTCCATTCCTTTCCAGTAAATAATTCCATGAGTCCAGCAGAAATACACGCACAATATGCAGCAGATGAACCCAAACCCCTTCCTACAGGGATGGTTGATTCAATAGAATACGTATATTCTACTTTTCTTATTATTTCCCCTTTAGACTTTAGATAATCGATTACTGATTTTTCTAAAATTGGAAATATTGAATCTTTGTATTCAGTTATTTTGGAGATATTAAACGTAATCGAAAGCCTTTTATCAATCGCACAAACAAGCGCAGGCTTTCCATATACCACTGCATGTTCTCCTGAGATAATCACCTTCCCGGGAGCAGAGTATCGTATCGGTTTCATATAAGTTTGCAGGCAATAGTATAAGGAATAACATCATCCGCAATGCTCTCTCTCAGTTTTCTCAGAGTTACTACCACTTTATCACCCGTCTGGATTGAAGAATCATCCATACAATCAACTAGCTGAGCGCAAATATTTTGCCCGCCTTTCAGTTCTACTAAAACGACAGTATAGGGGGCTATATGTTTGAATTGTGGAGGTGGGGTGAATATTTTCGTCCATGTCACAATCTCGCCCTCCTTACCGAGCAAATCGCGAATGGTTTTTTGTCTTCTCCAGACTTTGACAGGGCTAATCATAGTATTATATTCCAACAATGGTAACTACTGCGGTTCCACCTGAGCCTCCAACGTTTTGTGCCAATCCGTACCGAGGACTTTGTATTTGTCTTTTTTCTGCTTTACCCGTAAGTTGCAGGAATAGTTCGCCTACTTGTTTTATTCCCGTCGCACCTACTGGATGACCAGCTGCTTTCAAACCCCCTGATGTATTAACGATTAGAGGACCTTTATTCTCACTTAACGTTTCGTATTGTATAGCTCGTTTCCCTGCTTCTCCTCTTTTCCAGAAACCTAAGTCCTCCATTGCAAATAATTCTGCTATGGTAAAACAGTCGTGGACTTCTGCGAGCGAAATATCAGTTCTCTTTAGCTTAGATTCGGTAAATGCTTTATCCGCAGCTATTTGAGTGGCTTTTATCCCTAAGAGTGAATCTCGTTGAAGAAGAGAAATACTATCTGTTGAAACTTGGGAAGATAAAATGGTCACTCCACTTTTCTTTTTGATGAGGGAAGAATCTGAAGTAATAACAATAGATGATGCCCCATCTGAGACAGGTGAACAATCAAGAAGTCCGAGTGGTTCTGCGACGGTAGAACTTTTCAAAACTTGTTCTATCGTAATTGCTCTCCTAAAATGAGCCGTAGGATTTAATAGCCCATGTGCATGGTTTTTTACTGCGATTGCTGCAAGATTTTTTTTATCATATCTATATTTCTTCAGATACATACGTGCCATTAATGCATATAGTCCCGGAAATGTTATCCCCGATTCTTGTTCCTCTCCTGATGCGGCCGACATGAGTCCTTGAGTGATAAATTCCGGTTGTACATCTGTCATTTTTTCAGCTCCAACTACGAGGACAGTTTTTCCTTTTCTCGATTGAACATATTCGTGTGCAAGGTTTACCGCAAGTCCTCCCGAAGCACATGCTCCTTCAACTCGATAGATGGGGATGGTAAGTCCGAATATATCTGCAATTTTTGCTCCCGCGTGGAGATTATTTTCAAGAATGCCACCGAGCATATTCCCAAAAAATATAGCATCGATATTTCCTATTTCTAAATGGGCATTTTTGAGAACACCAACTATCGTATCTTCAACCAAATCAAATAATGATTTGTCCCAAAGCTCCCCAAACTGAGTCGTGTGATATCCGATTATGTATGATTTCATATTATTCTCATGCATTTCAAATAAGTGGGGTAATCGATATATATTTTTTCATTCATTTTTTTTGAAAATATAAGACGTTTTTTTTCTATTTCGGAAGTTGCAGTAAAGATAAATGCATCGGACCCAGCCCCCGATCCGTACGAAGCAAATAGGATATTTTCTCCAGGTTTAACGTATTCTAATGTTGAGACAAGCCCCATAAGGGCTGAGGCAGTGTACGAATTACCCAATTGAGAAACGATTAAAGATTTTTTTATTTGCTCACTCGTGAAACCAAGTTGTACGGCAACTTGGACCGGAAATTTTCCATTGGGCATATGAAATACAGCATATGAAAAATCTTCTGGCGATTTACGAGTCTTGGAAAGAATAGATTTTACGGACCCAATTATGTGTTTAAAATAAGAAGGTTTTCCTGTAAATCTACCGCCATGTGAGGGATATTTTATTCCCTCTCTTCTCCAAAAATCGGGTGTATCAGAGGAATATGATTCCCATGCGTCCACGGTAAGAATTGGATTTTTTTCTCCTACTTGCAAGCTAACCGAACCAGATGCAGCCGTATATTCTAGGGCATCATGGGGTCTACCCGTTGCTTTATCAGACGCAACTACCAGTGCAGATTGTATCTGATTACTCTCGACCATAGATAGTGCGGAAATGAGAGCACCCGTTGCAGCTTTACATGCAAATTGTGTATCGTATGCGAGATAATTATTTCCGATATCCAATAACTCACCTAAAATGGTTGAAGATGGATTCACGGCGTAAACTGGCGATTCCGTTCCAAAAAATAACGCGCCTATCGGCACTGTATTACCTTTCATGGCGATACTACTTGACTCATAAGCCATTGTGAGGGAATCTTCTGCAGCAGATGAAACGGCTTTTTCGACAACTCCTAATGAATGTTCTATTTCTGATGAGTTTTTCCCCCAAACATGAGCGATATCCGCAACACGAATGCGGTACTGCGGAATATAAAAACCATATGATGTAATTCCTGTTTTCATATAATTATCTTCCTAATTTTTTATGTGTAGATGCTAATGTCCCTTCACTAAGCGATGCCAACAAAGATAATTCGCCGGACAAAACAGCTCCACCTAACATTTCCGACATCGCTAGTGGCGATTCAGTTCTTAAGATATTTCTTGCTTCTGTTTGCGTAGCTAGCTTTGTTCCTCCTCCAATGGTACCAATCATAATGCTGGGGAGGTTTACACTTATGTAAAGTGAATTATCTTCAAGAATATCCACGGTTGTCATCCCAAGACTCCCTTCTACAACATGAGCTAAATCCTGACCGGTTGCAGCATAAAAAGCCGCAACAATATTTGCATGGTGTGCATTAAATCCGATTGATCCCGCTAGTGCCGAACCGATTAAACACTTTGCTTTCCAAACTTCAAATACTAATTGCGGAGAAGTTTTCAAAATGGCTTCTACCGTTTCTTTCGAAATGAGCGCTTCAGCTTGGATTATATAGCCCCTCCCATACAAACTATTAATCCATGCAGGTTTCTTATCTATATCAAAGTTACCAGCGACAGCGATTACCGTTGCATGTGTTTTTTCCGCAATAAAATGTATGATATGTTGAGTTGCAATAGTTGCCATATTCATACCCATCGCTTTATCAGTATCGAAGGAAAAACGAATAAACACATACAAACCCGCCTTCTTAATATTTAAATCCATAAGTTTAATGTGAGAAGAAGTTTCTTCCGTTTTTAGTGCAAGTTCTTTCATATGCTCCCAAATCCATTTCTCAATCTTAATGGCTCCACCAATCGTTTTTGCCTTAAGGACTGGTCCTCTTGTTACTCCTACCTTTTGGACTGTTGTAACAATTCCCTTCTCAAAGGTAGCCTTTGCCCCTCGACTTACCGATGCAATTAAAGCTCCTTCTGTTGTGGCAAGTGGGATATAATGATTCCCCTTCGCATACTCTCCCAATATTTTTAGAGGCCCTGCAACACCAAGTGGGATTGAGATAGCTCCGATTCTGTTTTCGCAGTGCACTACCTCATCCGCGTCGACGGCGCTCTTTTTTATATTTAGCAACGAAATGGCGAGCTTTTTTTCTAAATTTTCAGCCCTTACTTTACTGTTTTCAAATTCACTAAGCCTCATATCTTATTGAGTCGGGGATGACGGGTGAAATCATTCATACAAAAGGAATGCGAGAGACACCAACCTTATAGAAGAGAATCCAAAGCGGTGCGGAGATAGCAATATAGAGGAGAAAATAATAAATAATCCTGTATAGTTGTATCCGCAACGAGAAGCGGATACTGAGGTATACCAATATCAATTTCCACACTAATAAACTGCCCGAGAACGCAATATAAAAAATACTAAAAATCTGTCCATAAATGGAGGCGGTTCGTGGAGGAGGAAGAAGAAAATAAAATAACAAGGTCGTATAGAACCAGATAAGAGTTGGAAGGAGTGTATATGACCACGTCTTTGTCATTCGGATACTTTTTTCTTTTATCGTGCCAGATGACGGAAGAAGTGAAAAAAAGAGAATACTCCCACTATATAAAACGATTGCCCCCAATATACCATTTAGTCCCAAACGAACAGAGTTGGTTATAAAAAAATAGACACTGACAGCAATTCCTATCCAAAGGATGTCTTGCCATCCTTTTTCAACACTTATCTTTCGCATAGAAGCATATGGCGTAAAAATAAGTCCGGTGAATCTCCGAATAAAAATAATAAATGACACGATATCAGAAACCATATTGAAGTATCGATACGAGACGAACTGCTAACAGACCGAAGAGATAAACTAAGCCAGTTGCACTAAGAATGGCAAGAGGAATAACGAATATAAAAGGAGCTGTTTTAAAGAACGTATTTACCTTCCTGTAAATCGACGTCAAAAAAGGATTGCCTAAATCATTTGGCTGTACAACAGTCATTTCTTTAAGGCTTTTTTTTAGAAATGCTTTCGTATTCTTCTTCATGAATTAAGATTGGAATACAGTTTTGAAAATTCACGACGAGCGCGAAATAGCATGCTCTCTGCTGCTTTAAAATTTACTGCAAGACGAGCAGCAATCTTCTTTACTGTAAATCCATCTATATACTTGAGTCGTATAATGAGGGCATATTCATGCGGAAGTCGTGTAAATACTCTTTCTACGCTATCCCTAATATCTGCTTTTTCCATTTTTTCATTAAATAGGAGGGCAGCCGCGCCATTTACGATGGTTTCGGGTAATGTAGAAAACAATACTTTCTTAATTTTTTTTCGACGGATGTAGTCGATTGTTTTATAACGTGCAATAGTAAATATGTATGCAGAAAAAGATTCAATCTCTCTCCGTTCCCGAATACCATCAATGCAACCCAAAAATACATCTTGGACAATTTCCTCCGCGATCCCCACATCTCTGATCTGACGGTTGATGAATTGAAACAAAGGAAGATTATATTTTTTATACACAACGAGTAAGGAACGTTCGTCCCCACGTCTAACACCTTCAAGAATGGTGGAAGTTATCTCTGTTTCTATCATAAGTCTACCGCATACAACTTTGCACCTTTGAGTAGATACACCTTGTTATTATACACTTCAACGTCATCTACCTGTGAAAATTGGGGCGAAACTATCTGTTTTTTATACACACCATCTCGGCTAGCGATGTAAAGAGCACCATTTTCCTTGTCCCACAGATACAAATCTGTTTGATCTGTGTGGGTGATGATTTTTGAAATAGTGACATGAGCGCCCGGAATCGACAGTTTAAAATCGTCCTTGAGCCCGGCAGTATATTTGGCCACTACATCTTTATTCGCAACATAAACAGAAATATCTATCGCAAAAGTTGAATTTACATCCATATCCATATATGTTCCTTTGAAGTATGACGTACTATCACCATACCCATCTGTTGTCACAGGATATTTGTAAAGAGCATTGTTCCCCCCATCAAGTAAGTATAAATTGCCGTTATATACCTGCATCGAAACAATAGTTCCCCATTTTGTATCTTTTGGAATTACTATTTTTCCTTTGCTGGTTTCATCTATGCGAGTAATTCCTTCCTCGGGATTTAAAATATAAGTATTTTTTTCATATCCGGAAACGAGCGATCCCTCTCCTACTTTTTTCGGTAGAGTCACTTTCAATAGCGATTTCTTCTCGAGTGTAAGTATATATACTTTTCCAGCTGGGTTCAAAATGTATCCTTTATCTTCAAAAAGTGAAAGTTTCTTTCCCACAGCATTTTTTTCTTCTACTGCAAAATCATAATATTCTTGTGGTTCTTTATATTCTCTATTCACGAGGGTAGATTCGGTATCTTGAACTCTTTTCTGCAAATCGTCGAGCTCCTTTTGTTTATCTTTCGGAGCTGTTTTTTTAAGTGAAGCAATCGTATCCCGTGCGCCCTGCAACAGTTGCATACCCTCATCAATTGAGTCTATTTTTGTCGATGCTTGTTCTATGGTCGATTCAAGACCTTGTTTTTTTTCATCGTATGATTGACCTTGTCCTATTTGTACCCCACCTCTATTTTGTATTCCTTTTGTCATATTCCATCCGAATAAAACAAGACATATCAAGAGGACTGCTCCAATGAGGATTTTACTTCTCTTTTCTATATTAGAAAATGCAGATATTTTTTGTTGAGTAAAGTCAGCTATTTTTGCACTTATTCCTTTTTGTGGTTGACCGCTGATATACGTTTCCTGATGTTCAGTCATCTTCACAAAAAGAGCAACAGCCCCTGTGTCATCATCCGTTCCGATAGTTTGTTTTATATGTTCCGGAAAATCTCTTATGTTGGTATTTTTATGGATCAGAGATTTAGTGTGTGTTATCCCCTTTAATGATTGGGTGAAAAAAGAGGTAGTAAAAATATAAAAATCATCCTTTTCATATTTACCTGCCGCATTGATGTTGCCGCGGATAATTTTTTCGAAAGCATTCTTCCGACCCAGATAAATTTCTCCAGTACCAATAGTTTTAAGATATAAAACCTGACTTTTTTTATACCCAATTGCAATTGAGGTATCAAGCGGAGTGTTAAGTCGTTTGAATAATTCCGATACGGATGAATCAAAGGCACTTAAATTTTCAAAATTGGTATTCCCCACTTCCGCAAGCTGGCTCATGAGCTGTTCTCCTTGTTCACCGGTATATCCATCAAAAATCTCCACTACACAGAAGAAATTTTTCTCCGCAAGGAACCCAGTAAAGCCATTTTTTTGCTCTTGCCCGAGATAGATGGAATATTCAACGTCCATAAATATAGTTACAGGATAACAAAACCAAGAACGAATAACACAATGCTAATGATTACTAACACAAATGAAATTGTTCGGAATCCCCCATTCCTTTTTGTTCGAACTATTTTTCCAACCTCTGTGACATTGGAATACATCTGGAGTGTAAGCACAATAAATAAGAAGGAGAAGACAATTCCTCCGATTTGGAATATTTTTTGAAACGTGAAAAAATTACTGAGTATTTCCATATTCTTTGAGAATATCTTGAATAATGTGTGCTGCACGAGCCGGGTGGGGGACATTTAAGAACTCTGTGTTCGTTTCAGTGCCGGCAGTTTGTATAAATACATTTCCGAAGTCAAAAATGCTCGAAAGAAATCCACTTACCTTGACGGTAATGTCTTCAATATGGGATAACTCCGTCCGTGTAACGTCACGATAAGAAAGTGCACTAAAATCAACATCGACCACTTGTTTATTGGTTATTATTCCGATGTTAAAGTACCAATTGACTATCTGGAACCAGAGGTAAATAAAAGTGACAAAATAAAAGAAAATTAGTGTATAAATGAGTTGCAAAGGCTTTAAGAATTGGCCAAAGATAAATCCAGATATGAATATAATGAAAAGGAGAACGATTGTATTGAAGAACGTAGGTACCAAAGTGACTGGATGAGCTCGAAGGCTCATAAGCACTTCTTCGTCATCTCCTTGATTTTCAAACTGTATCCCAGGCTTCACACAGATACCATGAAATGCTGAATGGCTTTCTTGAAGCTGTAACATATCTCTATTATATACCACACAGCCTTCGCAATACCACTTGCGAAAATGCATTTCTTTCGTTATAATATCTCTTGTCCTGGTTATTTAAGCGATTTGGTACCACCCTTTCCCATCCCGAACAAGGTCGTGAAACAAATTAGCGCCTATGATACTTTTTGATCCAATCGAAAGGGAAAGTAGGTCGTAGCCCGGACATTTTTTTTGGCCTAATCAAACACTATCCCCTTCGGTAATATAAAAGATTCCTTCCGTATTTCCGTTACATTTTTGCAAGATTTTATAGCTTCTTGAAAGTCGATATTCATTTTTTCTGATTTTGGTAGTAAACCGGGAAGAGAATCAAGCGAAATAAGTCCCGATGAGAGCGCTTGTCTTCCTACCGCAACCGATGTTCCCAACCCACATTTTTTTTGTCCGATATTACCATTCATAATCCAGGAATAGAGACAATCTCCCGATAGCAGATATCTTTGGATTTCTTTTTGTCCGGCAATTGTTACAGCAATCGAACTGGTATCTATAGATGCTGAAATTGTGGAATCTTTTGTGTGATAATCACAGATAATTGGTTGATTGAATTTTATCGTCGAAACAATATTTTTTTTAATGACAGTTGGAGTAATGGTTTTTTGAATATTTCCAAAAAGAGGCTGTTTCAGCACTGTTAATTTAGAAAAAATACCAAAAATAATAATAACGAAAGCAAATGAAAAAAAGAGGAGTGGTACATCAACAGAATTATTGTTTTTCATTAGAGTATCTCGCTCTCCCTGCTATCTCCACTGGAATCTGAGTCAAGGACATAAATATCTTCTTTATAATTATTCACTCCCACGAATTCCCCTTCTCCTTTGAGAAGCAGCTCAAGTGGCTTGCATGCGTAACATCCATTTGGCTGATTGCATTTAAATCTTCCCAATTTCACGGCAAGCTGAATTTCAAGAGCACTATCAAGAATGGCTGCTAATACTTTTTCCTCATCAGGTAATTCTTTTTCCACTATCCCCTCTTCCCCTCTTTCCAGATACCAATAACTCATGCAAGCAATATGACGCATTTGACACCTTTTTGCGAGTATGTAATATATAGGAAGTTGAAGAGAGTCATCTTTTTCTTCATTCTTGCTCGTTTTGAAATCGATAATATGGACGGAGTCTATATCAGACAAATACTCCATCCAATCAATTTTTCCGGAAAGAATAATATTTTTTTCTTCGGAAAGCCAAAAATAGGGCAAGTCCATTTTTAATTTTACGGCAAGCTTGGCAAGAGGGCCGGGATTTTTCATGATTTTTAACAACATTCCTTCCGCGCGCGTCTTGTATTGCTGTTCTATTGAACTATCCATGAATCCACCTTTTTTTCCTTCTATTTTGCTCCATAATTCATGTAACTTTCCAATGAGCGATGCTTCAGTGGTGAATCGTTCTTTAACAGGTAACACTTTCAATGTGTCAAGAACATCATGAACTATCGAGCCAAGCGCCAGTGGAGACGTCATAAGCTTCATCCTATGCCCAGTCTTTGGGTTTCTATAGATATATTTTAAGTAGTATGAACGAGGACAAGATTTAAAATCATTAATCCGTGAATGCGATACCCACAATGCCGAATATTTATCTTGTGACATAGTTTGATGATTTAACTTTTTGTGATGAATTTATACATGTAAATATGATCTATAAGCTGTCCCTTGTGAGCTATGCTTTTTGGGAGCAATCCGTATTCCTTAAATCCTAATTTTTCATACATCATTTTTGCAACAGGATTATTAGCAAATACACCCAAAGTGACGATATTTAAACTGGGGATATTTATTCTCGCTTGCTCAAGAGTTTTCTCCATGAGGAATCTCCCAATTCCCTTTCTTCGCCAGTCTTTTGCGAGAATTATCCCAAATATCCCAACATGGTTTTCCACTCGTTCTTTCATGGTGACATCCGCTACTCCTATGAGGATATCTTCATGGAATACTAGAAGTTTTGCGGCTCGATGATTTTCGGCTTTATGGATAAAATCTTCCATATACCTACTTTCTTCTTCTAGGCTAATCTGTTCTCCTTGAAATGTAATATACGTTTGTTCAACGGAGATACTATTCATGAAAGACATGATCTTTTCTACATCATTCCGTCGAGCATGGCGAATGCTTATGTCTACCCCCTTATGATTTCCGATAAAAACCGTTGTCCCTTCGAGCATATGGATATATTGTACCATTGCAAGTTGGTAAGAGTATAATAGCCTTACATGAACCGAGCCCAGAAAATAATACTTACTATCATGGGAATTGTAGCTCTTATTGCTGGCATCATTGCACTTCTTGAAGGTGATATTCAACCTGCAAATATCATAATCGGCGGGTTGATAATATGTATTCCTGCCGGGCTGTTTTACTATTCATTTTCAAACACAAAAGGACCTGAACCGACAGTGAGTACTGCTCCATTGGAAAGCGTTCCTCTAAAAACTTCAACGAATGAAAACAGCAATAAATTGGACAATCTCGTAAAAATGACAGAAAACAGGCTCTTTAATTTGAAATCCGTCTTCCCTTTCAAATTATTCCCAGATTCGATTGTTATAGAACAAAAGCAAGTTATATTAATTTGTAACCAATTTTTTGGATCTGCACAAAATTATCCAATCCTAATAAAGGACATATTAATGCCAAATATAGAAAGTAGCGTTTTCTTCGCCACGTTAAAAATTAAAGTTGTTATGGGTGGGGTTCAGCAGAATCCACCGTCAATACGGTTTCTTAAAAAATCAGAGGCTCTTAAAGCTGCAAGAATAATTACCGGGCTTATTATATGCGATAGAGAACATATAGATTTAAGTGGTGAAAATCAAGTTGAGGTTGTTGGTAAAGTAGAAGAAATCGGAAGAATAAAAGCTAATTGAGTTATGACACCCTCACTTTTGCCTCTTTTTTTGGTAAAATAGACACACACTTAAATTTTCTATTTGCTTATTTGTCAATTTGGCTATTTAGGCGTTTTTGGGGAGTGGTGTAACGGTAACACGCCAGACTTTGGATCTGCGCGACTCAAGGTTCGAATCCTTGCTCCCCAACCCTTCGACTCGCTTTCGCTCGCTCAGGGCTCTAGCCCAGGAAAAGGGCCTGAGTGGGGACTTCATAAAAATACTTAAATCCTGAACCTGGATAGTTGAATATGTTTTTTTTCTTAAAACACCATCAACCCCATGCGGGGTTGGATATAAGAAAATTTTAAGTAACTACTAGCGCCGTATTCTAAATCTCTTGGCTAAAAAGATTACTATACAAGCCCCAATTACAGCCACAACTATGCTGTATAAGTTGAATCCTGTTATGCCCGGCTCACCAAAGGAAGTCATGATAAATCCTCCAACAATTGCTCCAATAATACCCATAATGATATCCATGACGGTTCCTTGTTGAGAATTCGTTTTCATTATAATAGATGCAATCCAACCAGCTAACGCCCCGAATATAATTGTTGCAAGAAAACCCATATTCATATATTTATTTCACCCTCTTTCTATTATTAACTTATAAATACGATACCTAGTGCTGTCTGTTTTATAACTGACAAATATATTATAAATCTATTTATATATATCTGATTACAATCATAAGCTTTTCCAAATATTTGTCAACAAAAGAACTTATCTTTGATATTAAAACATTGTTTTTCATTGTGGGGTTGGTAGGAAGATAGTTTTGGTAGTAAATTTTTACATAAAAGGTTCGAACGTCCTCCAGTAAGGCCAACTCTTGAAAAATGGGGGCAATATGCTCTCATTTTTTTGTGTTATAGAGATGAGAACCGATATGGCTCGATAAAGTGTCCCGAGGAATTAAACCTCTCAGGTCAATTCTCCCTAAATGATATAATTCAGGGGTATGTTTATTTTTAATAATAGACTGAAGTATATACTCGTTGGAGTATTATTTCTGTGTATGGTTGGAGTAGTATTCTTACGTAAAAGAGCATTTTCAACAACGAAACTCCTATCATATTTTATTTCCCCAACTCCTACCTCCACACCAACTCCGACACTTACCCCAACACCGATTCCCACTAGCACACCTACCCCTACACCAACACCCCTCCCAACCGCAACGCCGACTCCATCCCCACCAACACCAATACCAGCAACATCTTTTGAATCGTACTTTGATCAATATAGTATTCAATATAAAGTAAATAAAGATTTACTAAAAAAGATAGCCTTTTGCGAATCGGGCATAAGTCCTGGAGCTAAAAATGGGCCATATGGAGGAATGTATCAATTTACCATTGAGACATGGCAAGCTACCAGAAAACAAATGGGAGTAGACGCAAATCCTGACTTGAGATTTGGAGCAAAAGAGGCTATCGAAACTGCAGCTTTTAAAATATCACGGGGTGGGGAAAGTGCCTGGAAAAACTGCTTATAAATTTTAATATATAATGAGCTTTATGCGCACAATTATTCTTATCGGCCCACAAGGTTGCGGCAAAGGAACACAAGCGCAATTTATTTTAAAGAGATATGGACTTAGCTATATTGAAGCGGGTGCTATGATACGGGAACGAGCGTTGTATCATGATAAAAAATCAGATATTCTCAATCACCTGGTCAATCAAAAAGGAATCCTTCTTCCAGATGGGATTATTATGGATATGGTCTGTGATGAACTGGAAGAACATCCAAGTGATTCCGGATATTTATTTGATGGCTTTCCACGTTCCACAATTCAGTATCAGTCACTGAAAGAATTCTTAGGTGAAAGAAAAATGAAATTAGATGCTGGAATATATATTCATATCTCAGATGATGAAGCTCTAATGCGATTGAGCTCTCGAAGAATATGCCCACTATGCAAAAAAGGATATAGCATATTATTGGAGCCTGAACGGGTACTCTGTGATTGTGGCGGCACATTGGTGAAACGAATAGATGATGAACCATCAGCGATTAAACACCGTTTGGAGGAGTTTCATACCCACACTTCCCCTATCTTACTACTCATGAAAAAAGATGGAATATTAAAAGAAATAAATGGAGAACAGACAATCGAAAAAATTGCTTCTGACATCCAAGTTCAAATAGGATGAACTTTCTTGATATAATTTCGTTATGAATCATAAAAGTCAAAAGATTCACACAAATGTATTTGTCTTGGGATTGGTAAGCTTCTTTAATGATCTCGCCTCGGAAATGATTTATCCTATCATCCCCATATTCCTTACGACTGTTTTGCACACCTCCATTCCTATTATCGGATTTATTGAGGGACTAGTTGAGGCCTTAGCAAGTATTACTAAATATTTTTTTGGTGCCTATTCGGATTTTCTAAAAAAGAGAAAAATATTTGTGACAATTGGATATTCTTTTTCGGCTGTTTCTAAATTATTGATTGGGCTTGCCTTTGGATGGCCTATGGTTCTTTTCGCCCGAATTGTAGATCGGCTTGGAAAAGGCTTTCGCACGGCCGCTCGGGACAGCTTGCTTTTGGAAAATACGACTCCAGAAAATAAAGGGTATATTTTTGGATTTCATAGAGCATTTGATAGCTTAGGTGCAGTGTTTGGGCCGCTCGTCGCATTGGCTATTCTCTATATCTTGAAAGATAATATCAGACAGACATTCTTTATCGCGTTCATACCAGGGCTTATCGCCGTCATACTTCTTATCCTACTTGTAAAAGAAAAAAAGAATAATGTGGTTACAGAAAATAAGTTCGTAAAGATAAGTTTTAAGAATATGGACTCGCGACTTAAATTATTTATGGTCATCAGTTTCATCTTTGCAGCAGGAAATAGCTCAGATGTTTTTTTGTTATTGCAAGCGAAGAACTTAGGGTTGACAACGATAACGGTTGTCCTCGCATATGTTCTTTATAATATATCCCAGGCAGTATTTTCTACCCCGGCCGGGATTTTGGCTGATAAGCTTGGGGCCAGAAAAGTGTTTGCAGGAGGACTTCTTGTCTTTTCCATTGTCTATCTTTTTTTTGGATTAATAAACTCATCATTTCTTGTATGGTTTCTGTTTCCCATTTACGGACTATATATCGCCGCGACTGATGGAGTTTCAAAATCCTATCTTTCTGAATTCATCCAAAAAAAAGAGTCCGGCTCTTATTTTGGTGCATATTATACGTTGAATGCAGTTGGTACGTTTCTTGCGTCTTTAATTGGAGGATTATTATGGCAATTTGTGAATCCACACATGACATTCTATTATGGAAGCTTCATGGCATTTGCGGCACTTTGCATTCTTGTCCTCTTCCACAAACGGCTAGGATTCAGTACATAATGTTCAAACCTCATTTTCTTTCTAAGGTTAGAATAGCAAGATGTTCCTACTTTTTATTTACTATTTAACCTAACTTTCTTCTCCATTTAATCTGTAATAGTGTACTATTGCACTATAATGCAGACACTAAATCCCACCATCCACTCTTTTCCAACGATAATAGTTATCCTTGGAGCTACAGGAGATTTGATGACACGCAAGATTGTTCCGGCCTTTTATAATTTATTTGTACAGAACAAACTTCCTAAACTCACTCATATCATCGGCTTCTCCCGGCGAGAGATTGATACTTCGGAGTTTCGCACTTTGGTACGCGTAATGATGAACGGCCGCACTGAAGATAATGAAAAAAAACTTGATGAATTTATAAACCTTTTTTCTTACCAACAAGGAACATTTAACGACAATAAAAAATTTAAGCAACTGGCTGAACGGCTTGGAAATATCGATGGTGAATGGAAAACGTGTGCAAATAAACTATTTTATCTCGCTGTCCCGCCAGAATTCTATGAAAATATATTCCACGAATTATCGGATACGGGGCTTACAAAACCCTGTGGACCAGATGAAGGATGGACAAGAGTTTTAGTGGAAAAACCATTCGGAAAAAATGCGGACTCTGCCCAAAAACTCGATATACTTCTCGGCACCCTTTTTAAGGAAGAGCAGATTTATCGAATAGATCATTATCTCGCGAAAGAAATGATTCAAAACATAATTAATTTTCGATTCACTAATAATCTTTTTGAAAAAAACTGGAACGCAGGCTCCATCGAAAAGGTTGAAATAAAACTTTTTGAAACTCTTGGAGTCGAGAAACGCGGGAAGTTTTATGATGGAATTGGAGCATTACGAGATGTAGGACAAAACCATTTACTTCAGATGCTTGCTCTCGTTACCATGGAACAGCCTCTCAACATGAATGCAGACAGTATCCGTAGTCGTAGAGCTCAACTTCTCTCACATCTTATTGCTCCGCCCATTTCCTCAGTCCCCGATATTGCCTATAGATCTCAATATGGGGGTTACCGACACATAAAGGATGTGAGCTCCATCTCTTCGACTGAAACCTATTTCAAAATAAAACTTTTTCTAAATCTTCCAGACTGGGCAGATGTCCCATTTATCCTCGAAAGTGGCAAACGCATGAAGGAAGTAAGAAAAGAAATCGTCGTGACATTTAAACACCCTTCTCCTTGTCTATGTCCCACATGCACCTCCCATTTACAAAATAAGATAGTTTTTGCCATTGAGCCAAAAGAAGGAATATTTATATCGTTCTTTTCAAAAAAGCCTGGGACCAAGAATGAACTTGAGGAACGTAAGTTTAACTTTCTGCTGAGAGAAAACAGTAAAAAATCACAATATGTCGAAGAATATGAAAAACTTCTTCTTGATGCAATTCAAGGAGATCAAACTCTCTTTGTAAGCACTGATGAGGTGAAAGAAATGTGGAGGGTGATAGATCCGATTACAGAAGCTTGGAATGAGGATGAAATACCTTTGAATGCCTATACCCCGGACTCAAATGAAGCTGCATTACACTCTGTATATCTCACAGATGAAATTCAGGATTCCAAACGATTAAAAAAAGATATTGTTTTTGTCGGACTCGGGAAGATGGGCGCAAATCTTGCTCGACAACTTATAAAGAAAGAATGGAATGTCTATGGATTTAATAGGACTCCGGAGATTACCAAAGAACTAGAAAAAGAAGGACTGAATGGAATATATTCGCTCTCAGAGATAAAACAATCTATAGAAAGCCCAACAATAATTTGGCTTATGCTTCCTGCTGGAAAACCACTTGATGATGTAATATTGGGTAAAAGCGGATTGGCTCATTTACTCAGACCTGGAGATATTATTATTGATGGCAGTAATTCTTTTTATGAAGATTCCGCAAAGAGGGCAGAAATTGTGAAAAAGCTTGGAATTGAGTATCTCGATGTAGGTGTTTCAGGTGGACCAGGAGGAGCACTTCGTGGTGCTTCTTGTATGGTTGGGGGGAATGAAGAAGTTTTTAAAAGAATAAAAGTGCTTTTTGAAGATGTTTCGGTTTCTGACGGCGTAGCATATGTTGGAAAAAGTGGTGCTGGTCATTTCGTAAAGATGGTCCATAATGGAATCGAATATGGGATGATGCAGGCTATCGCTGAAGGATTCAGTTTATTAAAGCAATCACATTTTGGATTTAACCTCACACAAATTGCAGATATCTATAATCATGGTACCGTCATAGAATCAAAGCTTCTTCATTGGTTAAAAATAGCATATTTAGAGTACGGAAAAATGTTAGATGGAATCCCAGGAGAAGTGTCTCAACTTGGCGAAGGCAAATGGACCGTGCAGATAGGAAAAAAACTAGGGATACCTATGCCTGTCATAAAAACTTCCGTTGATTTTCGCACAAAATCATTACATAATCCCAGCTATAGTGGACAAATATTATCTGCTTTACGGAGACAATTTGGAGGACACAAAGTTTGAGTAATACTATTAACTGAAACGCCCGAGCAATCAAGCTCGGGAAGCCAAATACTTACTCAATATATATTAATATCCTAAAGAAAAGCTGAATGCTGGCATTCTTGCTTCCTATCCAATACAATGGAAGTATTATTCGTTAACTTTAAAAATATGAATCTAATTCCAAATAATAAATTGCTCGATTTGACAGGAAAAACAGCCATTGTCACCGGTGGAACAGTGGGAATAGGTTTTGGTATTACCTCACGTCTTGCAGAGGCGGGAGCAAATATAGTAGTTGCTAATAGAAATGTTGAAGAGGCAAATAAAGCAATTAGTGAGTTAACCGAAAAAGGATATAAAGTAAAGGCAATAAAGGCTGATGTTTCACAGGAAGCTGATGTGCAAAACCTAATCGTCGAGACCGCGTCTTCCTTTGGAGGATTGGATATTCTGGTTAATAATGCAGGTGTTTTCCCCTTTGCCCTCTTGTCCGATTTAACCAGTGAACAGTTCGATAAAATTATTTCAATTAATCTACGAGGAGTGTTTTTAACAATGAAGTATGCGAGTGAGTTTATGAAAAAACAAGGTCGAGGAGGAAAGATAATAAACGTTACTTCAATCGATGCTCTTCACCCCTCCATGGCTGGTCTTGCTGCATATGATGCTTCCAAACATGGCGCTTGGGGATTTACAAAAAATGCCGCATTGGAGTTAGCAAAACACAACATATGGGTCAATGCAATAGCACCGGGAGGAATTATGACTCAAGGAGTGGCAGCTATGCAATCTGGAGGAAAACCAGTATCTGTTGAAAGAAACCCAGAGCCGTCAAAAATGGAAATAGCTATGGGAAGAATGGGCGTGCCTGACGATATTGGAAAAGTTGCCCTTTTCCTCGCTTCAGAGATGTCCTCCTATATGACAGGTGCGCAGATAGTAGTTGACGGGGGATATTTATTGAAATAAGGCGCGGATAACGAATTAAGTCTATTGTTGCTATTCATTAAACATATACTATAATTGTATTAGTATGATTCTTATAGTATTGTTTGCTTTCATTGCTGGAATCGTCACGATACTTTCGCCTTGTATCCTTCCTATTCTTCCTATTGTTTTATCATCTACTGTTGGAGGACAAAATACAGGGAAATCTCGTCCATATGGAGTCGTATTGGGATTTATATTAAGTTTTTCGTTCTTCACCTTATTTCTTTCTACAGTCGTAAAAGCAACGGGGATATCTTCTAATAGTTTGCGTGGATTATCGATTGTTATCATTGCTTTTTTTGGACTTTCGCTCATCATTCCCCAATTCCAATTATTGGTTGATCGGTTGTTTACCAAACTCTCGCGTTTTACTCCCCGCGAAACTCCAAAATCAGGGTTTATTCCTGGTCTTTTAATCGGATTTTCCCTTGGCCTTCTGTGGACTCCGTGCGTGGGACCAATCCTTGCATCTGTTATCTCCCTTGCTCTATCGGGAACGATTACAGCAAATGCAGTCCTTATTACTTTTGCATATTCTTTAGGTACAGCAATCCCTCTATTCTTCATAATTAACGGAGGTCAAAACATACTTAAAAAAACTCCTTGGCTCATAAAGCGAACCGGCTTTATCCAAAAAACATTCGGAGTTATTATGGTACTCACTGCAATTGGTATTTACGCGAATGTCGATCGTACTTTCCAAACATATGTTCTCACCACCTTCCCTCAATATGGTTCGGGGCTTACACAATTTGAAAAGTTAGCACTCCCTTCTCCTATTGCGTCTTTCTCAAAAGCCCCTTCGATAATTCCCGGAGGGGAATGGTTTAATACGAAACCATTAACTTTGGCTGAACTTAAAGGCAAGGTTGTCATTGTGGATTTTTGGACGTATACCTGTATAAACTGTCAGCGAACTTTACCCTACTTACAGTCATGGTGGAGTAAATACAAAGATAAGGGGCTTGTTGTCATCGGAGTCCATTCGCCTGAATTTGAATTTGAGAAAGATGCAAATAATCTCTCAAAAGCGATTAAGGATTTTGGCCTTACCTACCCAATTGTCCAAGATAATGATTTTTCCACATGGCGAGCATACAATAATCAGTACTGGCCAGCAAAATATATTATCGATAGTAATGGGAATATAAGATTCACTCATTTTGGAGAAGGAAATTATGATGAAACCGAAAAAGATATTCAGGATTTATTAAAAGAATCCGGAGTGCAAAATGTTTCATCGAAAATCAATAACCCTGTTTCCCAGACATACGGGCTTACTCCAGAAACATATGTTGGCGCAAGTAGAATTGCACATTTTTCCTCGCCAGAATCGATACAGAATAATTCGTATGTAAACTATACTTCTGCAAATTCTCTGCAAAATGATACTTTTGCCTTCTCAGGAAAGTGGAACATCACCGATGAATATGCGATACCTCAAAAAGGATCAGTGCTTAATTTCAATTTCAACGCGAAGGAGGTGTACTTAGTGATGAAAGTTCCAAATCACCCATCAAAAGTGAAAGTGTTTGTTGACGGTAAAGCGCAGTATTTTGGGATGGATGTAATAAACGGTACGATTATAGTCGACTCAGATAGGCTCTATAAATTGGTTCTCCTCCCAACTCCGGGGAGACATATGCTAAAGCTTGAGTTTCAGGATACTGATGTCCAACTATTTGCCTTTACTTTTGGATAGAGAAATATGTCTATGAAGAAAACAATCATACTTATCTTATTAATTCTTCTAATAGTGCTTGGAATATATAAATTGAATCTATTCAAGATTAGTAATAATGTAAATACCATCTCCAACTCTAGTAATCAGACTCTATCAGGAGCTTTTGACAAATCGAAAATGAAGACGGATGAGGAATGGAAAAAAATTCTGAAACCTGATGAATATTATATTCTTAGACAAAAAGGAACAGAGGTACCTTTTTCCGGAATACTTGATAGCGAACAGAGAAAGGGCACTTATTATAGCGTTGGATGTAATGCCCCACTATTCCGTTCAGAACAAAAATTTGATTCAGGAACAGGATGGCCAAGTTTCTGGGCTCCTATTACAAACAAGTCTGTTGTGTTAGAGAATGATGTAAGTGTTCCTACAGAAGAAAGGATTGAAGTTCTTGATACTTGTGGCAATCACCTGGGGCATGTATTTGATGAGGACCAGCTCCAACGGGAAAACGATATTGCATGAATTCGGTCGCTCTTCGATTCGTTCCTGATACCACGCAATAACTATTCATTTTAATTTATATCCTTCTTTTATATTTTTATTGTACAAATTGAGTAATTTATGTATTTTTGGGCCTATTATAGCGTTGCAGTAAGGAGCGGCACTATTCCTATCAAAATATTTTTTGTGATAGTCTTCAGCTGGATAGAACTTTTTGAAGTCGACAATCTCTGTAATGATGGGGTTATCATATACTTTTTCTTTTTCAATTTCTTTTATCACTCTGTTGGCCGTGATTTTTTGAGCCTCCGTATGATAAAAGATTGCGGAACGATATTGAGTACCACGGTCAGCACCTTGTAGGTTTAGTGTTGTTGGATTATGTGTATGAAAAAATATTTCTAAAATTTTTTCATAGGGGATTACTTGGCGATCAAATTCTATTTGAATAGCCTCAGCATGACCCGTTGTACCTTCACATACATCCTCATATGTTGGATGAGGTGTATTTCCTCCAGTGTATCCAGACTCCACTTTAGATACACCGTTAAGCCTCATAAACAAAGCCTCTGTACACCAAAAGCATCCGCCCGCCAGCGTTGCTATTTCACTCATCTTTAATAGATGGTGTTTTATCCCCCTTAGGAATGAAACGAATGGATAATGAATTTACGCAGTGTCTTGTATCCTTCTCTGTCAATTTTTCTCCCTCAAAAACATGACCTAGATGCCCTCTGCAATGAGTGCACTCTATTTCAATTCGTAAACCATCAGGGTCGCCCACTCTTTTGACCGCATGTGGATAATTTTCGTCAAACGATGGCCAACCACACCCCGCATCAAACTTGCTTTTTGAGGAAAAAAGAGGTGAATTGCATTTACGACAAACGAAAACTCCATCTTCATAAAAATCATCATACTCTCCCGAAAACGGTTTTTCAGTTTCCTTCTCTTCTACTACTTTAATTTCTTCTTTGGTGAGAGGATTGTACGACATGCAGTTATTATATACCTATTTTATACGAGTTTAGTAGATTATTTTCTTCTTGAATCTAACTCTTTATAGATGTCATCCATATTTACTCCAACTTCTCCCAAAAGAATTATGAGGTGGAATAATAAATCAGATGTTTCCGATATTATTTTCTTTTTATCGATATTCTTTGCCGCAATAACAACCTCTATTGCCTCTTCACCAACCTTTTGAATTACACGGTCTCTTCCCTGTTCTAATAGATTTGCCACGTAAGAACCGCTTGGTTTTGTATCCTTCCTATTTTTAATAATTTCGCTTAACTCTTCTAGTTTCATAATAAATATTAAATTGATAATTTTGTATAAAAACATGTTCTATTCCCGGTGTGACATACATTCTTGCCAATTAAGGAGACAAGCACAAGTAAAGTATCATTATCACAATCAGTCAGTATTGTTTTTACCCATAACTGATTGCCAGACGTTTCGCCCTTCATCCATGATACATTTCTTGATCTACTCCAAAAATAGACCATTCCTGTTTCTTGTGTTTTTTTTAAAGCTGCCCTATTCATATATCCAAGCATATATATTTCTTTCGAAATTTTATCCTGAATAATAACAGGCACAAGGCCATTCATTTTTTTAAAATTAATTATATTTTTCTTCATATAATACTCATTCTAATTGGTAAATTCTTATTTAATAAATATCGTTTAACTTCATTAATTCTTAATTCATCAAAATGAAAGAGAGAGGCTGCAAGTACTGCGTCTACTTTTCCTTCTGTAAATGCATTGTAAAAATCACGGTTTCCACCTGCTCCACCAGAAGCTATAACCGGAACTGATACAGACTCTGCTACTCTTTTTAAGATTTCACAATCATATCCACTTTTTGTTCCATCTTTATCCATGCTTGTCAGCAAAATTTCTCCTGCTCCCAGTGATACGGCTTTTATCGCCCATTCAACTGCATCGATTCCTGTCTCTTCTTTCCCACCCTTAATTAATACTCTCCAACTTTGATTGGTTTTTTTTACATCAATTGCTACCACAATGCACTGATTCCCAAATACCGCTGCGCCGTCTGAAATAAGCTTGGGGTTTTTGATTGCAGCGGTATTAATAGCTACCTTGTCGGCTCCGCCTCTCAGAATTTCTTTCATATCTCTCACCGATCGCACCCCCCCTCCTACTGTAAAAGGAATGAAGATTTCTTTAGATACCTTCTCAATTACGTCAATTAATATATTTCTATTATCACTTGAGGCAGAAATATCCAAGAGAACAAGTTCATCGGCTACTTCAGCGTAATAGAACTTAGCCATTTCAACAGGATCTCCAGCATCTCGTAACTTGAGAAAGTTTGTGCCCTTTACCACTCGTCCCTTGTCGATATCAAGACATGGAATGATTCTTTTAGTTAACATATTCTAGGATTTTGTTTAAATATAACTTTCGGTCATAGAGAGCTTTACCAACAATTATTCCGTTTATTTTCATTTTTTTTAACGCAATAAACTGCTCATAATCAGATATCCCCCCAGCAACGATTATTTCCATTGAGGTATAATCTCGGAGAGATTGAATGACTTCATAGTTGGGTTCAGAAAGCATACCATCTATTTTTATATCTGTGAATATGATGGATTTCACTCCCTTCCTCTCTAATATCTTGATCATTGGAAAAATCATTACCTCTGATTTTTCAATCCACCCATTTTTCATAAGCAATCCATTCTTGACATCAAGGGAAATAATGATTTTATCTCCAAATAAATCTAGAGCTGTATCTGAAAGCTTTGTGTCACAAAGTGCCATCGTTCCTAGAATAATCTTTGATACCCCCACCTCAATTAACTTATTCATAGATGAAATAGAACGAATGCCACCTCCAACTTGAAGCGGAATAGGAACAGAACGAGCTATATCTTCAATTACTTTTAAATTTATGAGATTTCCCGCCTTCGCTCCATCCAAATCTACAAGGTGTAGTACTTGAGCTCCCTCTGCAACCCATTTCTTTGCCATCTCGACGGGATTATCACCATAAATAGTCTCACGCCCATAATCCCCTTGGATGAGTCGTACACACTTTCCATTTTTTATATCAATTGCCGGAATAATTTTCATACACAATATTTGTAAAATTTTTTAACAATTTCAACCCGTTTTCACCACTTTTTTCAGGGTGGAATTGAACACCATATATATTATTTTTTTGAGAAACGCTACAAAACTCCGTTCCATAATACGATGTACCAATTGACAGCTTTTGATTAGTGGGGACACAATAGTAACTGTGAACGAAATAGAAATAGCTATTCTGCGGAATATTCTTAAATAGTTTTTGCCCATATTCAATCTTTACTTCATTCCATCCTATCTGGGGGACTTTAAGATCTCCCCTAAATTTCTTAACGTTACCTTCAATAATATTGAGACACTTAACATTTCCTTCTTCGCTTTTACTCATCAATAATTGCATTCCTAAACATATTCCCAAAAGCGGTTTCCCTTTATCAACTTCATTTCTAATTACCGCATCTAATGTACGGGACTTTATGTTTTTCATCCCCTCCCCGGCTGCTCCAACGCCGGGAAGGATAAGCCCAGATGCCTTTTTGATGTCTTCTGGGGAACTGGAAACCACGTTAATCACACCAAGCTTATCAAAAGCATTTTTCACGCTTCCTATATTTCCTAAACCATAATCAATTATTGTTATCATAAAACTCCTTTTGTCGACGGAACTGTTAATGCCGATCGCTTATCTATTTCACACGCCATCCGAGCTGCTCTACCCATAGCCTTGAATAACGCTTCAATTTTGTGGTGGTCATTTCTTCCATTCTCCACTTTCATATATATGTTAGCCTTCGCATTTTGTGTAAATGCATCCCAAAAATCATAAACAAGCTCTGTGCTTAAATCACCAACCTTTTCTCGTTTAAATTCACACTGAAAAGTAAATGAGCTTCTCCCGGCAAAGTCTATAGCCACCGTTGCGAGTGTTTCATCCATCGGTAGGATAAAGAATCCATATCTATTAATTCCTTTTTTCTCTCCTAGTGCCTGAGCAAACACTTGACCCAAGACAATACCAATATCCTCAACTGTGTGGTGCTCATCAACAAAAATATCCCCTTTTGCCTTAATGTCTAAGTCAAATAACCCTTGTTTTGAAAATAAATCTAACATGTGATTTAAAAATCCAATCGGCGTTTCAATAATTCTTTTTCCCACTCCGTCAAGTCCTAGGGAAATGCTAATATCTGTCTCATTCGTTTTTCTTGAAATTTGTGCTGTTCGCTTCATAAGAGTGCGTCAATAACTTGTGACATTGAATCAAATCGATATGTTCCCAGTTCTTGATCCCCCACATACAGACAGGGCATTTTTGCGGCCTGGGCTGCTAGTACATCACTTGGACTATCTCCAATATAAACAGGCTTTTTTACTTTCATTATGCGTAGCGCTTTAATAAGCGGATCGGGGAACGGTTTTTCTCGCTTCGTGTCTTCTTTTGCGATTAAGACGTCAAACAATTCGTTTATTTTAAATCTATCCAAAACATATTCTGCTTCTATCCGAGGTCGACCGGTAGCAATTCCTAAGGTTTTATATTTACGCTTTAACCGTTCAAGGGTGTTTTTCGGAACAAGTAACGTTTCATTATCTATCAACCCACTTACTTTCTCGTCCCCGAGATAGAATTTTTGAAATATATTTTTAACTTTTTTATAGGCAATCTCTTTGTTATTAATGAGTGCGTACGTTGCATCCCAATCATTATTCATCCCTACTATCTCTTTTACTTTATTTACCTCCAAAATAGTCACCTTTCTATCCAGAAAATAAC
>JBBQLR010000008.1:0-28496 GCA_038328135.1 Patescibacteria group bacterium
TTTATTTTCAAGCGAAAAGGAGTTGCTTCAACAAGCTTCCTACTTTCTTAACACCCCGACGCTTCAAACACAGATGCGTGAAGCAGCGTATCAGACTGCCTTAAAATCATTCAGTTTCGATCGATTCACCTCTCATGTTAAAAAAATATTTCGCGTAGCCTAAATGATATCTATTGTTATTCCTCACTATAAGGGCAAGGAAAAATTGTATGATAACTTAAAGCACAACCTCCCTTTCATGAAGGGCTGTGAAATCATCGTAGTAAATGATTATCCTCCTATTCCCCTTAAACAAGAGATGAAGGAGTTATTTCCCCAGGTGACCGTCATCGAAAACGAAAAAAACCTAGGATTTGCAGGAGCAGTATCAGTTGGTATCGACAAAACAAGCAACCGATATGTTTTTTTATTAAATAATGATGTACTTTTAAACGATAATTCATTTCAACACTCAGTCTCCCGTTTTGAAGATGAAGACTCCTTATTTGCAGTCAGTTTTCGTCAAACAGAGAAAGACGGATCGTACGTCGGAAGAAATCGAATCTTCTGGAAAAATGGGTTTTTCCAACATTCAAAAGCTGATGCTAAGAAAAGCGGTATCAACGGTTGGGCTGAAGGAGGGAGTATGATTTTTGACAAAAAAAAGTATGATCATATAAAGGGATTTGATACACTGTTCTCCCCTTTCTATTGGGAAGATATAGACCTTTCGTACAGAGCATGGAAAGCCGGGTACACTATTTATTTCGATACAGAGGTCACCGTACAACATCATCATGAATCAACTATTGCTGCATATTTTGCAAGCTCCCGGATAAAAACTATTTCGTACCGAAACCAGCTTATCACTATCTGGAAAAATATCTCCGATAGAAAAATGGCCATTGAGCACGTCCTTTACTTGGTTAAAAATCTCATCACCTTTCCATTTAAAGGCGAAAAGGAATTTCTTAAAGGTTTTTGGATGGCAACTCAACTTGCACCAGAAATAATGGTAAAAAGAAACGAACAAAAAGAAATTTGGAAAAGAAACGATAAGGAACTATTTGAAATATTTAATAATTGTAAATTGTCGACTGGATCCCCGTCTTCACGGGGATGACAAAAAATATCTATGAAAAAAGTTACATTTTTTTTATTAATTATTGTTTCTCTTCTCTCTTTTTTCCTTACTACAATCAATTTCCGTATTCCGTCCCCCCCCGCCTTTAATGCTGATGAAGCTGCATTCGGATACAATGCCTATTCACTGTTAAAAACAGGCAGGGATGAATACGGAACTCTTCTCCCCCTTCGACTTAAATCATTTGGCGATTATAAAATGCCCCTCTATAGCTACCTATCTGTGCCTTTTATTGCCACAATGGGGCTGAACGAAACAAGCACTCGCGCACTCAATGTATTCCTTTCTCTCCTATTCCCATTAACTGTCTTTTTGCTTACTAGGGAGCTTTTCAAAAAAGATTCCTATGGGCTTATAGCTGCATTTTTTAGTGCAACATCGCTTGGTCTTCATATAGTTGCTCGTAATGCACATGAGGCATATCTTGCAGCTTTCCTCACCACTCTAACCTTTTATTTCCTTATTCGATTCATGAAAAAGATAACAATCGGAAGAGGAATCTTCCTTTCCATTTCGCTCCTTCTTATGTTATTTTCTTACCACCCCGGACGGCTATTTGCAGGATTATTTTTAATTGGAGCATTTATATATGCAGTTCAACAAAAAAAGATCAAAAAATATATTCCCGCGTTCGTTCTTGTTGTCGTTGTTCTTGGAGTCTTTAGTATCAGTGACATTATTTATAAACCGGAACGGCTCAAAAGCCTCCTCTTTTTCTCAAGTTCTGGCATCCAGCTCAAAGTACAGGAATTAAAAACTGAAGGGGGTATCCGATATCTATATAATCCACTCATCGTAGGAATACGTGACATGACATTTGAACATTTAAGCTACTTTTCCCCTCAATTCCTCCTTCAAAATGGAGATATAAATGACCGATTTGGTTATAAAGGAATGGGGCTCATTACGCCTATTGAATATTTTCTATTTTTTACCGGTATCTATTACTTATTGAGAAAGAAAGAAGAATGGCGCTTCGTCCTCCTTTTCATCTTGCTACTTTCTCCCCTTTCAGCATCTCTTTCATGGTCAACATCTTCTCTCACGAGGTCTCTCTTTCTTCTTGTCCCCATTTCTATTTTAGCTGGATACGGAGCAATCAACTTATTTTTCGATTTGAAAGAAAATCTGCGTTCTTATTTGCTTATTTGCTTATTTGTAGTATTTGCTTATTTCTCACTTTCCCAATGGGACTTCTACCTATTCCATTATCCAAAAAGACTCATTACAATCCATGCTTGGCAAAGTGGTTATAAAGAAGTAAACGACTATATAAGGAAAAATTATAGCTCGACTTCCCGTTTTTATATAACAAGTGATATCGGAATGCCGTATATTTTTACTCTTTTCTATCAGCAATATCCTCCTGAAAAATATCAAAAAGAGGCTCGTTTATCCGCACCTGATGAATATGGATTCGGACAGGTAGAGAAGTTTGATAAATTCATTTTTAAATTCAATGATCCTGCCAAGCTCAATAAAAATGAAGTGACAATCGGGTCGCGGGATAACTTTAAAGGATTGGGAAAAGAATACAACCCACTCATTATTGCCCCTCAAGGCGAACCTATGTTTGAAATATATAGGAAGTGAAGTTAAAGAAGAATGGGTAGACTTAAAAGGTAGAACGCATGAATAATAATGGGGGCTACCGTATTTTTCCTCAAAATAAATACTAACGAGGTGGTGATACTCAGGATAGTATTAAGAACTAACATCTGCATAAGAATGGATCCAGATATCTTTTCCGCTCCAAATAAAATCGGGATATGGAGGAAGAAAAACAAAAGTGCTGCTGTAAGAAGTGGCCTTATTAGATTTTTCTTTGAAACCTCAGAGAGTCGTTTGAAAACGAAACCAGTTGATAACACCTGCTCCATAGCCGCCGCCATTATTGTGGATAAAATCCAAATGATTGATTCGAAAGAGAGTTTAATAGAAGGGAACGGAAGCCCTTTTATCATTCGGGAAAAATAGGCAACACCAAAAATCAACATACCAATCCCGAAACCAAATAAGACATCCTTTACTATGTTTTTCTTCGAAAACCCCAATCCCTTAATAAAAGGAGTTTTTTCAATTTGAGTAATAAACCAATATATAGGGATAAGAAATACAAATGGTTTTGCAATGAATTCATCAAACCATATGGGGAGCCCTGACTTGAAGGTGGCACGATAAAAACTCCATAAAATAAGAATGATAGCCCACACGTTAAGCATTTTCTGAGTATGGCTTGTTTCGCTTTTTGACATACCTAACTGTAATATATTTTCGTCTAACGCGCAAGCTTTAAGCTTTTTTCTTCAGGAAGTTCTCTATCATGAGGTCCAAATCTCCATCCAATATTTTATCAGTATTATGTTCTTCGTATCCCGTTCGCAAATCTTTTACGAGTTTATAGGGATGTAGCACATAAGAGCGAATCTGATGACCCCATGAGGCCATGGTTTCCGTCTTAAATCCTGCTATTTCTTTATTGCGCTTTTCCTGCTCAATCTGCCATAATTTGGATCTTAATATTTTCATGGCGGTATCTCTATTTTTCAGCTGTTCACGTTCCGTTTGGCAGGAAACGATGATATTTGTTGGTTTATGGATAAGTCGTACTGCAGTAGACACTTTATTCACGTTTTGACCTCCATGTCCACCAGCTCGATAGAACTGCCATTCGATATCTTCTGTCCGAACTTCGATTTCCTTATCTTCAATTACCGGAAGCACTTCCACCAGTGAGAATGAGGTTTGGCGCAGTTTATCTGCATTGAAAGGAGATTGTCGAACAAGCCTATGTACTCCGGCCTCAGCCTTAAGAAGCCCATATGCAAATCGGCCGTGCACAGCAATCGTAACGCTTTTGATACCTGCTTCTTCCCCATCCACCCGATCAACCATTTCATAGCTCCATCCCTTCCTCTCTACAAAGCGAGTGTACATTCGAAATAACATAGATGACCAATCCATGGCCTCTGTGCCACCTTGGCCCGCATGAATGGAAAAAACAGCATCGCCCTTGTCATACGTGCCGGAAAGAAATAGGAGGATTTCGTATTGAGAGATAAGTTTTTCTGCGTTAACCAAATCACCATCTTCCAAAAACAATTGCATCATCTCAACATCATCTATCTCTTTTTTGAGGACTGAAATACGCTTCAGCGTTTCCGCTGCATTTTTTGGATCTCCCCAGAAATTCGCATCATAGGTAAGTTTTTCCAAATCAGCAACCTCCGCTTTTTTTGCAGTTAAATTGGTTTTCGTAAGAATATTATCTAGTTTTCGTTGAAGGTTTTCCTTTTCATTATCCATAGTATGAAGCACACATTATATCACTTGAAGTCAGTTCCAACTGTCACAACAACATCTGCTTGCTCTTTATCGTCCAATACAGTAACTTTTGCATCCTTTGCATAGTCTGCCAATTCTATTTTTACCAAGGACCCTAAATGTTCACTTCCCTTTTTGACTGCAATTTCGGTGAGTTTAAAGTCAAACGTGTCAGCATTTCCTGTGACAATATCTTGATATCCTTTGTCTTTCATAACGGTTTTCACTTCTCCTGCTTTTCCAGGTGTTCCAGAACCGTTCAATATCTTCACTTTCAACATATCCTTTTTAAGGATCGGTGTTGGGATCGCAGTTGGAATAGGGGGGCTAGTTGGCACGGGAGTTGGTTTTGCATTTGCCATAAAGCTCGGGAGCCTCATATTAAATCCAGCCGGAGATTGAGTAAGAAGCGTAAATAAAAGAAACGAACCGGCGAAAGAAACGACAAATAAAACCACCTCTTTTGAAATATGCAAGTTAGGCATAGAAAATCCTTTTTTTGGAGCGGATTGCCCCATCGCAGCAAGTGAAGGACTAAATGAATTTTTTAAAAGTGAGAATCCTTTATTTTCCATGGAAAATATAAGTGCCCCAAAACATACATCAAACTGCAGAATAGGGAATGGATTATTATCGATGGGAACCAGCATTTTTAAATACTCTGCGTAAAAATGAGGAAGAATACGCTTGAGAGGATTTGTCCAAATACCTACCTCTTTTGTAAATGTGTCCTGTCTGACAGTGTCTGAAAGAGTACCAGACAAGATAAGTCTGTTGATTTTTTGATGTTTTTCTTCATATTCTCCACTTATCTTTTTCAGAGGAATCTCAACACCTTTTCCTTGCTCTAATTTTGCAGAAAAACATTCTTTCTCCAAGAGCCCAAATGAATCAAATAGATAAGCACTAATTGAATCTTCTTCAAATGACCCGTAAAGTATATGTTCTATTTTTCCCTTGCGAAGAGTTTTTTCAAATAATTTATAGTATGAAAGTGTGTCTGGGAGAATGGATACGAGCTGCATATCAACCAATTGCAACGTGTCTTTATATCCCTGAACTGTTGACTCTTCAATTGCATATAAACTTACGATTCGCTTCGTTTCATTTTCAGCTCCGACAAAATCATAATAAACATTATCAAGATGGGCAGGAAGAACGGACCGGGCTTTCTCTTTTATGAATGAAGAAACGGCTGATGCGGCCATATCACTTGGAACTTCAGATCGAAAGAAGAAAAATGCCTCTTGTGGAAGGATGAGATATATTTGTTTCTCCTTTGCTGCGCCTGCTGTAAGATGAGAAACGACTTCTTTGATTGCAGATGCAACGATATCTGTATGAGCTACTTTGCCAGCTTTAAGGAGTTGAACACTAAACTTTTTTTCTGCTTGTTGAACACTATACTGCCCCAATAACGATTTATTGACGTGCAGAGCCTTGATGACATGTTGTCCGATATAAATATAGAGCATACGCAAAATGTATTTCTATTATAGTGTCAAATGAGCGAAAAATGCAAGTAGCATTTGACTTTATCGCTGTCTATCAACCAACCCACCCATATAGCTCGCTTGATACATTTCTGCTCCCTGTTTTAAAATAGTTTCTTCACCTGAAAACTTTTCGATTGTTCCTTTCCAAATGTTCCGATATGAGTATTCCCCTTCATTTAATTGGCTTGGACCACGAAAGGGGGCTTTTTCCGGCATTTGACGAAGCGCTTTTTGAAGGATTGGGTATATAGAGCTGGGCGAAATCTGTCCGTCAATGGAGCCATAATATGTCATTATCCACACTGGGTGCTCTTGGTAAAATACCACTTCTCGCCCACCATAAGGTTCACCTCCGAAAAAGTTATCGTGAAAACTCCACATTCCTTTTTTAAATATTATCGTTGTCGAATTATCTATTTCTTTTTTGTTCAAAGATTCGTCACCCGTAGAATACGTGTTTTTATTTGCGTCAATTAGAAATGCACGAAGTTGTTCCAAGTTCATATCCTTATTGTATCAAAATACCACATGATACAATAAGGCTGATATGGAGGATACAGTAGACAAATTAAAAGAAAGAATCGACATTGTAGAGCTTATCGGTTCCTATGTGAAACTGAAAAAAGCGGGACGAAACTTCAAAGGAAACTGCCCATTCCATCAAGAAAAAACCCCTTCCTTCGTCGTCTCTCCCGATAGACAACTGTGGCGCTGTTTTGGTTCTTGTGGAGTAGGAGGAGATGCAATTGCGTTTTTTATGAAGTATGAAAATCTTTCGTTTCTTGAAGCACTTCACGATTTAGCAGATAGATATGGTATTGTCATTGAAAAAATGCCTGTGGAAGATAAGATGCTTCACTACAAGCAACGGCTTATTCAGGCAAATCAAGCTGCCACGGATTTTTATCATTATATTCTCACAAAATCTCCCATTGGAAAGACAGCGTTAGACTATCTTAAAAACAGATTGATAACGGATAAAATAATCGAAACCTTTCAGCTTGGATACTCCCCTTCTTCGTGGGATTCCCTCGCTCGTTTCCTCCACACAAAAAAATTCCTAAACAATGAATTGGTAGACAGCGGCCTTTGTATCCAAAAACAACAAGGTGGCTCCGTGTATGACCGATTTCGTGGACGGGTGATGTTTCCCCTCAAGGACCACCGAGGAAATACAGTTGGTTTTTCAGGGAGAATTCTGGGCGGCGAAAGTGAAGCAAAATATGTAAATACACCCGAAACAAGTCTCTACCATAAACGGTCTATGCTCTTTGGTTTCAATCTTACGAAAGATGCAGTCAAGAAAGAAGATAAGATTATTCTCGTTGAGGGAGAGTTTGATATGATAATGCCATTCCAGAAAGGGATAAGTGCTATCGCAGCGATAAAAGGTTCTGCTCTTACAACCGAACAACTCCAACTGATAAAACGATATACAAACCGTGTCTATTTAGCACTTGATGCCGATAAGGCAGGAGAAGAGGCGATTCGGCGTGCCATTGAAGTGGCTGAACCAATGGGGTTTGAGCTTGGAGTGATTGTAATCGATGGAGGAAAAGATCCTGATGAAGCAGTACGTACGAATGAAGTTGAATTCAAAAAATCGCTTGAGCATCCCATTCCCGTTTATGATTTTCTCATGCAATTATTCGCAAAAAAATATCCTCCAGCCGACCCGTTTAATAAAAAACAAATTGGGGAAGAAATGGCGCCTTTTCTGTATGCGATTTCAAATCCTATCGTGCAGTCATACTATATTAAACAGCTCGCAAAATTATTGGACGTAACAGAGGATGCCGCAGGACGGGTAGTACGAGGATACAGAAAAAAACGTCTCGTACGTCCCAATAGACAAGAACCAATAATTAATAAGCCTCTTAGAGAGCTCGTTATACAGCAATTTTTACTCGAACAACTCCTACACGCCCAATCACTTACCCCCCATATGACTGAAGTTGGAGAGATTATTACTGAAAATATTTTTACCTCCCCTTCTTACGGAAAATTATTTATGAAGCTCAAGGAAAAAGCTCAAGAAGGTGGCAATTTTGATTTAAATGCGTTTATCAAGTCTCTGCCCCCTGAATTAGCCTCAGTAGCTGATGAGCTATACTTGAAAGCATCTTCAGAAGATGCCGATGCCACAAACTCCCTCAAACACATTGCCTATGAAATAAAGCGCAACTATTTGCGCACTTTGCTTAAGAATATGCTCAACTCCAGCTCCGAAACTAATGAGGAAGAACTGAAAGATTTGCAGGCTCAATTAAAAGAAGTGGAAAAAATGAGCTCAACAGTATAAAATAGGAGCTATGATAAAGCCAAAAAATCCAAAGACATTCAAAGAACTCCTGCAACAGGGAGAAGATGATGGATTTATTCTTCAAGACGATATATTCCTTATTTGCAGTGAACCAGAAAAACATATTTTAGAAATAGATGATTTCTTTAATGATGCACTCCGAAAAGGAATTGATATTTTTGAAACGCTCTCAACTCGAGAAGAAGAAGACGTACATAAAACTGCCGAAGAAGTGGAAAAGGAACTCGAACAACTGATTACGGCCAAGCATGGAGAAAGCCTTGATCCTATTAAAAAATATCTGAAAGAAATCGGAAAAACACCCCTCCTTAAGTTTGAAGAAGAAATCATTCTTGCAAAGTCGTATGAAAAAGGAAGTGATAAAGCAAAAGAAAAACTCATTAAGGCAAACCTTCGTCTCGTCGTATCGATTGCAAAAAAATACTTAGGAAGAAGATTATCATTTTTGGATTTGATACAAGAAGGAAATAAAGGTCTTATTCGAGGTGTGGAAAAATATAACTGGAGAAGAGGATTTAAGTTTTCCACCTATGCAACTTGGTGGATTAGACAGGCAATAACGCGCGCCATCGCTGATCAGTCCCGTACCATTCGTATTCCAGTCCACATGGTAGACCAGATCAATCGTTTCTACAAAACTCAAAGAAAACTTACCCAAAAACTAGGCAAAGAACCAACGGTGAAAGAGATAGCTAAAGAGATGCTTGTCACGACAGATGAAATTGAAAATTTGATGAAGATCTCCCAGCAGCCGAAGTCACTCTCCACCCCAGTTGGAGATGATAAGGAAGCGACACTTGAACAATTTGTAAGCGATCAATCTCAACCGACCCTATATGATAAAGTCTCCAAAGAACTTCTCAAGGAGGCGATGAACAAAGTGCTCGAAACGCTTTCCCCACGAGAAAAAAAAGTTCTTATAATGCGCTTTGGCCTTGATGATGGTAAACCTAAAACGCTTGAGGAAGTAGGTAAAGAGTTTAAGGTAACGCGGGAAAGAATTCGACAGATTGAGGCGAAAGCTATTCGAAAGTTGAAACATCCTACCCGTGCACGTAAACTCAAAGACTTCCTTGAATAATGATGTTTATAAGACACACCGCTAATGCATTTTTTTTGGCTTCATAACGGTCCAAAAGTATGTTTTTGCGGTTTATAAGCTGCTGCGTTTTAACTCGTACTTTTATATCCTTCATCTTGGATACCATGAAAGGAAATTTTTTATACTCAAAAATCGGAGATAGAATTGCTGCACTGCGTAAAAGGAAGAAATTCTCCCAAGACCATCTTGCATTTATTGCAGATATGGACAGAACATATCTTATGAGGCTCGAAAAAGGACGCGCCAATCCGTCCATTCGAACGCTTCATAAAATCGCACGAAAACTGAGGATTAAAATATCTTCACTTCTTCGAGATATCTAACTAGATATTTATTTTGATAAATGGTATGCTGATACCATATGAAAACATCTGGATTTATGCATTCTATGAATGCAGCAGAAACCAATAAAAACCTTCCTCTCCCTGTAGCAATTATTATATTTGTGTTCGTAGCAGCGGCGGGCGGAATAGGTGGATATATGATGATGAAAAAATCTCCGACGACTATAAACGCAGAAAAAGGCGCGTCAGTCCAAACTGATAAAGCTGCCGGTGTTGCTGACAAGAAAACATTTAAAGATAGTGCTATAGGAATTATGCGGGAAGGTGGTATCGAAGGCGAAGGAAACTTCCATCTGGAACGTACCGGGGGAGAATCCCAAACTGCATATCTTACTTCAAGTACTGTTGACCTCTCAAAATATATCGGAAAGAAAGTAACAGTTTGGGGTCAAACGCTGCAAGGCCAAAAGGCAGGATGGTTGATGGATGTTGGATTAGTAGAAATTAAATAATTACTCATGATTCAATTTGAAAGTGTAACAAAATCATACCCATTGGGAGTCGCCGCATTGGATAATGTGTCGTTTTCCATCGATAGAAACGAGTTTACTTTTCTTGTGGGCACTTCAGGGGCCGGAAAAACAACAATTCTCAATCTTATCCTAGGTGATTTGTATCCAAACACAGGGACAGTCATAGTAGATGAAATGGATATCTCAAGCAAAAAATGTAAGAAAATTGAAGAGCTAAGAAAACATATCGGAGTGGTATTTCAAGATTTCAAGATTCTCCAAGATAAAGATGTTTTTGAAAATATCGCTCTTGGCCTTTATATCCAAAAACTTACGATTAAGAAAATAAAGGAAGAAGTACATGAAGTGCTTTCCCTTGTGGGGCTTGAAGGAAGGGATCAATATTTTCCGGTGCAACTTTCTGCTGGAGAACTTCAACGGGTTGCAATTGCTCGTGCACTCTGTGGAGATAGACATATTATCCTTGCTGATGAACCAACTGGCAACCTCGATCCCAAAACAACATGGGACATCATGAAAATATTCAAAAAAGTGGAAACACATAAAACGATTGTGATTGCTACCCATAATACTGATGTCGTAAATAGCATGAAAAAAAGAGTTATCGTTTTGAAAAAAGGTAAGCTAATAAAGGATATGCAAAAAGGAGGATACGAAATATGAGAGAACTACTTACTTCAATTAGGCGAACCCCATATCAATCCATGGCGGTCTTTTCTTCCCTTTTCCTTACTCTTTTCCTCTCACTTCTCCTTGTGTTCTGTCTTAACTTTTTATATGGCCTCTTAGGATATGTTGAATCACGTCCACAAGTAACAATCTATTTTCAAAATGAAGCATCAGAAGCAAGTATTTTGACGGTAAAAAATGACCTTGAAAAATCGGGCAAAGTGGAATCCGTGAAATATATGTCAAAAAACGATGCATATTCCCTCTATAAACAGCTGAACAAAGATAATCCCCTACTTCTTGAGATGGTCACACCAGATGTACTTCCCGCCTCTTTGGAAATATTCGCAAAAAAACCCACCTTTTTGCCTGAAATCGCGAATTATTTGAACACCGTTCCAGGCAAAGACGAAGTGAATTTTCAGAAAAATGTCGTTGATAAACTACTCTCCCTTACCTCAATTGTACGAGCAATGTCTTTAACATTCTTTATCTTTTTAATGGGAACGACAATCATTATCCTTATGACAATCACCCATTTTAAAGTTGCCCTCAGAAAAGAAGAAATAGAGCTTCTACGACTTATGGGAGCATCGACTGGATATGTGAGAAAACCATTTATGGATCAGGCACTTTTCTTGGGATTCATCGCAGCAACTATTGTGTATCTGCTATTTGGAGGAATTCTCTTTTTTATCTATCCATCTATGCATGGATACTTAAGTGGAATACAATCATTATTTATTGATGTGGGCCCCTATCAACTTACGGTCTGGCCCATTTCAATTGAATATGGGGCTGGTCTCTATATTCTTCTTGTAAGTTTTGGCATGGGAATAGCATCCCTTGCAACGTACTTCGCGACTCATAAATATCTCACAATCCAAAGAAGCTGATGAGGAAATAAATGTATAATGAGCTATGTACTTTTTTAAAAGATATGTATATATATTCATCTCCGTAATCATCGTACTTTTCGTGGGAACAATTGTATATGCCCAAAACTCTGATGTTGAGAATAAGATAAAGGAGTATCAACAAAAGCTTGTCGATATACGCCAACAAAAAAATACACTTTCCTCGCAAATCCAGCAGATGGATACCCAAATCGCTCTCACAGAACTGCAGGTGGAACGATCGGAACAAAAAATTATAGAAACACAAAACGAAATCGAAAAGTTGACATCTCGCATAGACAATCTAGATACTTCCCTGAATACTCTTTCCAAGCTTCTCCTTCGACAAGTTGCAAAAGGCTATAAAACGCGTTCAGTTACGCTTATCGAGCTTCTCCTTGAAACGAAAGATATGAATGAACTTGCAAACAAAATAAAATATCTCCACGCTTCCCAAAATAATAATCAAAAACTTCTAGTCCAAGTGCAAGAAGCAAAGCTAAGCTATGAGGAACAAAAGGTAGTGCGTGAACAGAAAAAGAAGGAGCTAGATTTGCTTATTGTAAGTCTGAACTCACAGAAGATAACACTTAAAAGCCAGCAGGTCCAAAAACAAAAACTACTTGCAGATACGAATAATGATGAAGCCACTTATCAATCCCTCCTTACACAAGCAGAAGCCCAGTTGAAAGGGTTTAAATCGTTCGTCCAAAGCTCTGGCGCGGACTCGGTAATATCAGCAAATCAATTTGGGAATGGATCAGATGGAGCTTATTTTTCTCAACGAGATGCCAGGTGGGCACATCAAGGTATTGGCTATTCATCGGAAAGCATTCTCGATGTTGGTTGTTTACTTACTTCGATCTCGATGTTCGGGAAAAAATATGGGCAAGATATTACCCCATCAAGCCTTGCATCAGATGCTTCTCGATTTTGGGCGAATACAGCATGGATGAACTATCCATGGCCTGGCGTCGCAGGGAGATCATATAGAAGTCTCTCTACTTTTGATATTGATGGAGAATTAAGCGGAGGTAATTCCGTTATTGTTGGAATAAGTTATTCGGGTAGTTGTTGGGGTAAATCAGGAGGCGATCATTATGTTCTTCTTATCAAAAAAGACGGAGATACCTATACAATGCATGACCCTGTTCAGGGACCGGATAAAAAATTTAGCTCTTACTATTCCACCATTTGTTCAGCTGCCACATTCAAATAACCAACATGGATGACTTGGTGAAGTTGACGAAAGGGCGCTAATGTCTATTTTTTAGCTTATCGATAACCTAATTATATATTTTTGCGGCTTATAAACCCTTGCAATTTATTCCTCTATCTTTTTCAATGAAAATAGGATGAGACAACTGAACTTGTTTTATTTGATTATTTGTCTATTTGTAGTATTGGTCTATTCGGCTTCCGTAAATGCTTCGGTTGTAATAAATGAAGTGGCAATCCAGCCAAATCAGGTTGTGGAACTTTATAATACCGCTACGACAAGCGCTGACATATCATCTTGGTATATTGATGATGCCGGAGGAACAACATTCTTCACAATACCGCCCCAAACCATTCTCTATCCTCAGTCTTGTCTTCTTTTTAGTTCAGATTTTAATCTTAACAAATCTTCATCAGATGTTGTCCGTTTATTTGATAATTCTGGTCCTCCCACGTCTTCCTCAGCGAAACTCGTTGAACAATATTTGTATTCGAAAGCACCTGATATAAATTACTCATTTATCAAAAAGAAGGATGCCACAGCTGAATGGCAAACAGGGCCTTCTTCATTAGGATTATCAAATGATACGCTTCTCCCCTGTATACCCACTCCAACCCCAACTCCGCTCCCAACCGAGGCTCCCACATCATTCCCAACTAATACGCCATTTCCAACGTCAACACCAATCCAAGAGCCGTCACCGACTCCAATAAGCGAGCTCAAAAGCATATATATTTCTGAGGTTTTCCCTTACCCACAAACGAACGAACCTGAATGGGTGGAGCTCTATAACGGTAATGAAAACCAAGTAGTTATTAACCACTGGTATATCGATGATGCAGAAAATGCAGGATCCACGCCCAAATCTTTTTCAATCACTATAGATCCTTTTTCTTATGGAGTCGTCGAACTTACATCATCCATATTTAATAATGATGGAGATGTGGTACGCCTCCTTGATATAAATAAACAAGAGAAAGACAGTATGGAGTATGGAAAAATTAATCAAGGAAAAAGTATTGGCCGAATTTCTTTTACTGATGATTCTTTCTGTGAACAAGAATCATCTAAAAATGATGCTAATTTACAATGTCTTGTAAATCCAACACAACTGCCAGCATTTAAAACTGTAAGTAGTTCGAAGGCTACCTTAACACAAAAATCGATTATTCCTACAAAACCAACGTCAAACCAGAAACAACAATACAACATTAAAAAAGAAAAAGTAGAATCATCAAATGGCACCCCTTCAACTAAAATGGGAGAGGTGTTGGGAGCTCAAATCTCACAGTCACAACCATCTTCTCCTGCCCCTTATTTATCCTTCGTTTCATTCTCATATAGTCTTTTGACTATTGTTTCAGTCTTCATTAAAATGAAATATGCGTAAATTGGTACATATCTTTTACTATTGGTTTCCTCCTTTGCTCTGGATGGGGATGGTTTTTTTTATGTCTTCTCAAGTAAGCATCACGATAACGAAAAATGCCGCGACAGATTTTATTACGTTCAAGACTCTCCATATGGTGGAATATGCATTTCTCTTTTTTTTATTCTACCGTGCATTCCAATCCATAAAAAACATCCAAAATAATCTATATGGAATTTTTGCGTTTATGGTAGTAATTCTTTATTCCATATCCGATGAATTTCATCAGCTTTTTATACCTACACGTCAGGGTCGATTGCGAGATGTTTTATTTGACATAGCCGGTATGCTTGTCATGTATGTTATTATTAGGAAAGTGAGACTTATCAAAAAATTATTATGAATTCCCTACTCAGTAAAATCCATCATTTCTTCCTTCCTCATGAAGAAAATAACTACCATGCTCAATCTCTTCATACGAATATGCTTTCCATGTATCTCCTTATAGCCATAGTGCTTGTTTTTGTAAGTAAAAATATTCCTCAATTTTCCAATGTCCTTGGAGTCGCAACAGATATTACTATTTCAAAGTTGTATTCACTTACCAACGATGAACGAACAGAACTTGGGCTGCCTGCTTTGAAAGAAAATCCTCGCCTTACCGTTGCAGCTGAACATAAAGCGGCTGATATGTTTAAGAAAGATTATTGGTCTCACTTTGCCCCAGATGGGGGAAGCCCTTGGGATTTTATAAAGGGATCTGGTTATCAATATGAATATGCGGGTGAAAATTTAGCAAAAAACTTTCTATTTTCTAAAAATGTCGTTGATGCATGGATGAACTCTCCCACACATAGGGAAAATGTAGTGAAAAAGGAGTATACAGAAGTAGGATATGCAGTGGTGAATGGAATGTTGGGAGGAGAAGAAACTACTCTTGTGGTTCAAATGTTTGGAGCGCCACTCGTAAAAACAACGGAAATAGTTCAAATTCCCCCAGTTGTTCAAGTGGCTCAAAAACCGGTCATTTTGGGAGAATCCCAAAAACAAGGGGTAGCGGTCAACGGCAAAGGTTTTGCCTATGATATAAATTTATTATTTATTGCATTTATCGCAGTTGCTCTTATTCTTGACTTTGCATTTGCGTCTAAGCTTAATATCCTCCACCTTCGCGGAAAGCATATTGCACATCTTCTATTTCTCGGATTTATCGCTCTTGGGGTACTATTTATCCTTAAACGAGGAGCTATACTTTAACTATATATGAACCACCTCATCCACTCGGCACAAAAGGAAATAAAGAAGCATATGTTTGATTACTTGCTTTTATGCACCGGAGGCGTTGTTTTCCTCCTTTTTTTACGATTATTCCAAGGGTATCGCACGTATAGTTTCATCATTATTTGCTTATTTGTCGGCTTTTATGTGTTTTGGGGACAGTATCACCACACAAAAACTCGGCAAGTTCGCTTATCTCATATAGTAGAATATATTCTCATTGGATTTACCGTTTTGTTTTTGCTCCTATTATTTATTCAACCGTAACCAACAAATACTATGAAAGGAATCATTCTTGCCGGCGGACTGGGAAGTAGACTATATCCATTGACATATGCCACGAATAAACATCTCCTCCCCGTATACGATAAACCCATGATTTTTTACCCCATTCAAACATTGGTAAATGCCGGAATAAAGGAAATACTCATCATCGTTTCGGGACCTCATTCAGGACATTTTTTACCAGCTCTTAAAAATGGGAAAGAGTTTGGGATTGAACACATCGAATATGCCTATCAGGAAAAGCCAAATGGAGGTATCGCTGATGCTCTAGTAATTGCAAAATCGTTTGCAGATGGAGACTCAGTAACCGTAATATTGGGGGATAATACAACCGATGCAGACATTTCAGAACCGGTACGAAATTTTAAGGAAGGTGCTGCGATTTTTTTGAAACGTGTTTCGGACCCTAATAAATATGGCGTTCCTCAGTTTGATAAAAATGATCCAAAAAAAATAATGGAAATCATTGAAAAACCAAAAAACCCTCCTTCAGACTACGCTGTGACTGGACTATATATTTACGATAAGAATGTCTTTGAAATAATTAAAACGTGCAAACCCTCAGCACGAGGAGAACTAGAGATAACAGATGTAAATAATGCCTATTTAAAGCTTGGTAAATTAGCATGGGCTGAGCTCAGTGGATTTTGGCTTGACGCAGGGAGCTTCGACACGTTATACTTAGCAAATAAATACTGGACAGAAAAGAAAAATCCGTCCATTAATAGTATTACTATCAAATAATTATGGATACCATGCAGATATTGTTAATCGTGACTCTTGGAACGACAACTGTTTTTTCGGTGATTATCGGTATCCAGCTTATTCTTGTGTTGAAGGAGCTGAAAAAAACACTCAACACCATAAATAGGATTACGAGTGGATTTGAATCCATTGGTGTGGGATTGGAAAAGGGTTTTGAGGAAGTGTCCGGTTTCATGAATGGATTTAAAGCACTTTTTAAGTTGTTTGAGCTCATATCTCCCAAAAAGAATGACAAGAAATGAACCTGGTGTGAAGAATTTCTGGAATGGGTTCTTGGCTGGAGGAGCTGTTGCGGCTTTAGTTTTGTATGCATTTGGCACAAAAAACGGAAGGGATGGCTTACGGACTCTCCTTACGTTCTCTGAAGATTTGGATACTAATATCCACAAAGTATTATCACATTCACAACAACCTTCAAATTCAAAAAAAACAACAAAAAATAAAGGGTCGCTCATTGAGACTGTCACGACCATCATGGATAAAATTCAATATGCATCAAAACACGCTTGACTTTTCTCTATATATAATGTATAAATAGGAGTTTTTCACAACCCTCTGTATTTGAGGGGATTGTTTTTGTTATCATAAATTTTTGCTTTCCCAAAGAACGATGCGAAACCCCAAAGCCCATTCTAACTCCCCCCTGTCACAAATTTTCCTCGGAAAGGAACAAAACAATCTCAAGGAACTCAACCTGATTGAAATACAGAAGGAGTCTTGGGAAAAGCTTCTGGACAAAGAGGTTCGGGAAATACTCCAAGAATTTTTCCCTATTGAAGATTATACAGGGAAAAAATTTGCACTTTACTTCGAAGATTTATATTACGATAAGCCTCGCTACACGATCGATCTTTGTGTCAAGAAAAAACTCACTTATGACTTCCCTGTTTATGTAAAAGTTCGATTGGTAAATAAAAAGACTGGAACAGAAAAAAGACAAGATGTCTATTTCTTCAACCTCCCAAAAATGACTAGTAGGGGAACTTTCATAATTAATGGAATTGAAAGAGCAATCATCAATCAAATCGTACGATCTCCTGGAGCTTATTTCACAGCTGAAATCGACAAGACATCTGGGCTTACTCTCTACAACGCAGAAGTGCGACCATACATTGGTTCCTGGCTTGACTTTACAATCAGTAAAAATGGGACAATTGAAGGAAAGATAAATAAAAAAAGAAAATTCCTTGCATCAGCATTCTTAAGAGTCTTTGATAACGAAACAACAAGTGAGATATTGGAACACTTTAAAGATCTAGATCAGACACTTCTTGACAAATATATTCTTCCAACATTCAAGAAAGACAAAACAAAATCAAAAGATGAAGCAGTTCTTGAATTATATCGAAAAATTAAGCCCGGAGAACCACTTGTTCTTGAAAATGCCTACGAAACACTCAACAGCTTGTTTTTTAATCACAGAAGATACTCGCTTGCAGATGTGGGTCGCTATAAAATAAATAAAAAATTAGGACTTAATCAACCAATCGATAAAGATCACCACATTTTATCTAAGGAAGACGTTGTTTCCATCCTCAAGTATCTCGTTCAACTCACGTTGGATAAGGGTACTTTCGATGACATCGATCATTTGGGCAACAGAAGACTCAAAACGGTTGGAGAGCTTGTTGGCACCTACGGGATTCGGGTCGGAATGGTAAGAACAGAAAAAGAAATCAAAGAAAGAATGAGTTTAGTTCCATCTGACACGTTCCCAACTCCTTCCCAGATAATTAATTCAAAACCGATTATCATGGCAATTAACTCGTTCTACCGAACGAACCAACTTTCCACAATCGTTGATCAGACCAATCCTCTTTCAGAACTAGATAATTTACGAAGAATTACAGTCGGTGGACCTGGTGGAATTGAAAAAGAAAGAGCCTCGTTCTCAATCCGTGATATTGCGGCATCCCAATATGGTCGTATTTGTCCAATTAGATCCCCAGAAGGACCAAACATTGGAGTTGTGACCTACATGGCTATGTTTAGCAAGATCAATAAATTTGGATTCTTGGAAACACCTTATAAAAAGATTGAAAAAATCACAGAAGGTGGGAAAACAAAAGTAAAAGTAAGCAATGTTGTTGAGTACATGCAAGCAGATGATGAAGAAAAATATTACATCACTTCTGCAAATGTAACAGTTGACGAAAAAGGATTTATCATTGACGAAACATTGGTTGCCCGCTACATGGGAGACCTTTCAGAAGTTCCTGTAGAAAAAATCGATTATATTGATATTTCAGCGCAACAAGTAGTAGGTATTTCTGCCTCACTTATTCCATTCTTGCAGAATGATGATGCGTCTAGAGCCCTCATGGGAACTCACATGCAATGTCAAGCTGTCCCTCTTATTAAACCATCTGCTCCATTCGTGGGCACGGGAACTGAAGAAAAAATAGCACAAGCATTGGGAAGAACGATTCTTGCAGAAGAAGATTCAACAGTGGAATATGTAGATGCTCAAAAAGTAGTGCTTAAAGGAAAAAGTGGAAAGAAATATGAATATGAGCTTGAACGTTTCATGCGAACAAGCAAGGATGTAATTTTCGATCAGAAGCCACGTGTGGAACTTGGAGAAAAAATTAAGAAAGATACAGTTGTCATCGATGGTCCTGCAACTAATGATGGAAAGCTCGCTCTTGGACAAAACTTGGTTGTAGCATATACATCATTCAACGGACTTGGATACGAAGACGGTTTCGTCATATCCGAACGAGTTGTAAAGGAAGATTTACTTACATCCATCACAAGTGAAGAATTTATTGCAGATCTTATTGATACAAAATTGGGCCCTGAAGAATTGACTCGAGATATTCCAAATGTCCGAGAAGAAGTGTTGGGAAATCTTGATAAGGAGGGACTTGTAGTAGTTGGAACAAAAATGAAAAGTGGAGATATTCTTGTTGGAAAAGTTGCTCCAAAAGGTGAAAAAGAGCTTACGGCAGAAGAACGATTGCTTCGCGCAATCTTCGGAGAAAAAGCAAAGGACGTAAAAGACACATCACTTCGTATGCCCTATGGAAAACAGGGCGTTGTGGTGAATGTTGAAACGATCGATAGCAAAAAAGATCCAAATGAACTTGAACCAAGCGTTATTAAGAGAATAATCGTCAACACAGCAGAACTAAGAAAGATTACCATCGGAGATAAATTGGCTGGTCGTCATGGAAATAAGGGAGTTATCTCTCGTATCCTTCCAGAATGGGACATGCCATATCTTGAAGATGGAACACCGGTTGATGTTATCATCTCCCCTCTTTCCATTCTTGCTCGTATGAATTTGGGACAACTGTTTGAAACGCTTCTTGGATTTATTGCTCAATCTAATAATTGGAGAATTGTAGCTCCAGTATTTGAAAAAATCGAGGAAAAATTCATCACAGAAGAATTGGTAAAACTTGGAATCCCATCCGATGGAAAAGTAACTCTCATCGATGGAAAGACTGGTCGAAAATTTGATAGAAAAGTACTTGTGGGCACTGGATACATCCTAAAGCTCATTCACATGGTTGAGGATAAGTTCCATGCTCGATCTGTCGGACCATACTCACTTGTTTCTCAACAGCCTCTTGGAGGAAAGTCACAAATGGGAGGTCAGCGTTTCGGAGAAATGGAAGTGTGGGCACTTGAGTCACACAGAGTTCCAGCCACATTGCAAGAAATGCTTACAATTAAATCTGATGATGTACGAGGACGAACAAAGGCATTTGAGTCAATCATCAAGGGAATTGAGATTCCTCAATCAAATGTTCCAGAGTCATTCCATGTACTTTTGAAAGAATTGAACGCATTGGGATTATCAATTGATTACATCAAATAACCTATGGAGGAGCAATTTGTTCTCGACTTCAGCGGCCTCAAGATTCGTCTTGCTTCACCAGAAGATATCTTAAAATGGTCTAAGGGAGAAGTCACAAAACCAGAAACGATTAACTATCGTACATTCCGTGCAGAAAAAGACGGGTTATTTGATGAACGTATATTCGGGCCCACCAAGGACTTTGAATGTTACTGTGGAAAATACAAACGAATCCGTTATAAGGGAATCATCTGTGATAGATGTGGCGTGGAAGTCACAACCTCTGCTGTTCGCCGCGAACGCATGGGGCATATCAAACTTGCGACCCCTATTTCACATATATGGTATTTTAAAGGAGCTTCAACTCCTCTGAGTATTGTTCTTGATGTCCCCCCACAAGCACTTGAAAAGATTATTTACTATGCTTTGTATTTGGTTACGAACATTGATAAAGAATTACAAAAGAAAGCAGTAGCCGAGTTGAATGGAATGTCAAAAGATGAGATAAAACTACTTGACGAAGAATACGAAATCAAAAAAACAGATTTGAAGAAATCATTTGCACAACAAAAAGACGCTGCAACAAAAAAAATCACGAACAGCGAACAAAAAGAACTTGCAACTCAAGAAATTGACTTACGAGAACGAGAAAAGTTCCGTTTGCTTTCTGATAGATACATCGAAGATAAGGCAAAAAGAACAGCGTTCCTTGACCGAGTTGTCAAAACAGTAAAAGTCCTTAAGATAAATGATACTCTTGAAGAAGAAGACTATCTTTTCCTTCGAGAAAAAGATATTGAAGGATTCGTAACGGTTGGTATGGGAAGTGAAGTAGTCTATGACCTTCTCTCAACAATCGACTTCAAGAAAAAATATGAAGAAGCTGTGGAAGAACTCCAAAAAGCAAAGGGAGAAAGAAGAAATAAATTATTGAAAAAAGTACGTATCTTGGAATCCTTTATCAAAGGAAGTGTCCAACCGGCATGGATGGTACTCACAGTACTTCCTGTCATTCCTCCAGACCTTCGACCAGTTGTTCAACTTCCTGGAGGCAAATTTGCCACATCGGATTTGAATGATTTTTATCGAAGAGTTATTAATAGAAACAATCGTTTAAAGCAGCTTATCGATTTGGGTGCTCCTGAAATCATTCTTCGAAACGAAAAGAGAATGTTACAGGAAGCAGTTGACTCACTTCTTGATTTGCAAAAATCCAGAGGAAGAGCGAGAACCCAAGGAGTTGCTTCTAAAGTACAGAAGTCTCTTTCCGATATCTTGAGAGGAAAACAAGGACGATTCAGACAGAACTTGCTTGGAAAACGCGTTGACTATTCAGGTCGATCCACCATCGCGGTAGGACCAGAACTGAAGATCAATCAATGTGGTATTCCTCGTGAAATGGCAATTGAACTTTTCAAACCTCATTTGCTTCACGAAATCATAGTTCGAGGGCTTGCACCAAATATAAAAAGTGCCAAGAACTTCCTGGAACTGCGAGAACCTGTCGTTTACGACATCTTGGAAGAAATAACGAAAGATCATCCAGTTCTGTTAAACCGTGCGCCAACATTGCATAAATTGTCGGTGCTTGGATTTTATCCGGTTCTTACTGATTCGTATGTTATCAAGCTTCATCCAGCAGTGTGTGCAGGATATAATGCAGACTTTGATGGAGATGCTATGGGAGTCTTTGTTCCCCTTTCAACAACAGCGATTAATGAAGTAAAAAGTAGAATGATGGCACATCAGAATCTTTTAAAGCCATCTGATGGTACTCCTATTGCCCTTCCTATCAAGGAAATGGCATTAGGTATCTACTACTTAACCACAATCGATGCTCATGCAAATCAACCAGATGAAGAGCTTGCTATTTTCTCAAGTGAAAATGAGGCAATAAGCGCCTATCAACTAGGAAGAGCAACACTTCGAGCTCCCATCATGGTGAGTATTGAAGGAAAAGTAATGAGAACTTCAGTTGGAAGAATTTTCGTCAATCAACGACTTCCAAAAGAACTACGCTATATCAATAGCGACATACGAGCAGTTGACATCAAAGATCTCGTGGTAAAGGCCATGAAAATCTTCAGTGACAATGAAAAAATCGGTGCCCTCATTGATGAACTCAAGGAAGTAGGATTCTGGGGAGCAACGGTCGGTGGAGGGCTCTCCTCTTCCGTCTTTGATTGTAAAATCATCGATACCAAGAGTGCAATTATTGCTGAAACAGAAAAAGAAGTGATGAAAGTGGAAAAGAACTATGAGCAAGGATTCCTCACTCTGGACGAAAAGAAACGATACAGCAACAAATTGTGGCTTGCAACAACAGAGAATCTAGCAAACAAAACATGGGATATCTTGGATGAAGAAAATCCAGTAAAGATGATTATTAAGTCTGGAGGAGCTCGTGCTTCAAAAGAGCAACTCAAACAGCTTTCAGCTATGAAAGGGCTTGTGGTCGATCCTATGGGAAAGATTATTGAGGTTCCTACAAAGTCAAATTACCGAGAAGGTTTATCCATCTTTGAATACGTTATTTCAGCTCGAGGAGCTCGAAAAGGACTTACAGACTCAGCCCTTAAAACAGCTGATGCAGGATACCTTACTCGACGACTTGTGGACGTATCTCATGACATGATTGTAAGAGAAGAAGATTGTGGAACAAACGAAGGCCTTAAGATTACAACCTCTGAGGATCGTGGAGATAAATTCAAAGTGAGAATCAAGGGCCGCTACCTCTTAGAGGATGCTCTTGATGAACATAAGAAAGTGGTGCTTGAAGCCGGTACAATGCTTGATGAATACAATGTTGAAGACCTTGAGAAAAAAGGTGTCAAGAAGGTACGAGTAAGATCTCCACTTCATTGCCATTCCAAATTTGGCGTATGTCAAAAATGTTATGGAATTGATCTTTCAGTTGGAAAGTTGGTAGAAGTAGGAGTACCAGTTGGAGTCATGGCAGCCCAATCAATTGGAGAGCCGGGAACACAGTTAACCATGCGTGTTCGACACTTTGGAGGAATCGTAATTTCAGACGTTACTCAAGGGTTACCTCGAGTAGAAGAACTGTTTGAAACACGAACACCAAAAATTGTATCCCCTATCGCCGATATCGATGGGAAAGTCACAGTTCAGGAAGATACTGAACGAGAAACATATACAATCAAAATCATTCCAAATGACACAACACAAAAAGAAGAAGAGTTCATCGTTCCAACCATGCAAAAGCTTAAGGTAAAGGATGGCGACTTGGTCATCAAGGGAACACAATTATCTGAAGGATACTTGAATATCCATGATGTGCTCATGGTAAAAGGTCTGAAAGCAGCTCAAATTTACTTACTGAATGAAGTGCAGCAAGTTTATGAATCCCAAGGAATTGGTATCCATGACAAGCACTTCGAAGTTATCATTCGAAAGATGAGTGACAAGGTAACAATTGAAGACGAAGGAGACACCTCATTCATCAAAGATGAGGTTGTTTCCAAGATCCGATTCGAAGAAGAGAACAAAAAAGCTTTGGCCGTTGGTGGAAAGCCATCCAGTGGAAAAGTGTCTATTCTTGGAATCACGAAAGCAGCTATTTATACAGATTCTTGGTTGTCAGCAGCCTCATTCGAGCAGACAACATCGGTTCTTAGCAACGCAGCAATTAAAAATCAGACAGATAACTTGCTGGGACTGAAAGAAAATGTTATAATAGGCAGATTAATTCCCGTTACCAAGGAACTTATTGATAAATATTATAGTAAATTTGTAAATTCTTATGCCAACAATAAACCAGCTCTTGAAACACAAGAGACAAAGACGAGTTAAAAAGTCACGTGCAGCAGCACTCAAAACAAGCTTTAACGCCCTAGAGCGAAAGTATGTTCAGACAAATAACCCCCTCAAACGAGGAGTGTGTACTGTTGTAAGAACCATGACACCGAAAAAACCAAATTCAGCTCTTCGAAAAGTAGCGAGAGTACGGCTTTCCAATAAAATGGAAGTTACCGCTTATATTCAGGGAGTTGGACACAATCTTGCAGAGCACTCTATCGTTCTCGTTCGAGGAGGAAGAGTAAAGGATTTGCCAGGTGTAAAATATCATATAGTGCGCGGAAAGTTTGACACCGCTGGTGTCTCCGGCCGCACAACAAGTCGTTCCAAATATGGAGCGAAAAAAGAAAAAGCTAAAAAAGCAGCCTAATAATTATTAACTCATATGCCAAGACATTCATATAAAAGAACTCAACCAAAAAAAGATCCAGTCTACGATAGTTTTGAAGTTTCAAAACTTATTAACTATCTCATGATAGGTGGGAAAAAAACAACTTCCCAAGCAATTGTGTACGGAGTGTTGGAACGATTTAAAAAAGAAAGTATGGAGCCCGTTGAAACCCTCATTAAGGCTCTTTCAAACGTCGCACCAGAGCATGAAGTGAAACCACGCCGCTTAGGAGGAGCTTCTTATCTTGTGCCAGTTGAAGTACGAAGAGAACGAAAATTATTCCTTGGACTCACATGGATTGTGGATGCAGCAAGAGCAAAATCAAACAAGGAATTCAGAACATTCCAAGAAAAATTGTATACAGAACTTAAGGATGCTGCCGCAAACCAAGGACAAGCAGTTACTAAGCGTGCACAATCAGAAAAACTTGCAGAACAAAACAAAGCTTTCTCACATTTGAAGTGGTAAGCGGCATGGTACAGATTGTAGGGTACATGCTTCATATAAATTAAACGTTAATGATATGGCTCAACAAGGTGTTGTTACTAAAAACAGAAATGTAGCTCTCGATAAAATTAGAAATATCGGCGTCATCGCGCATATTGATTCCGGAAAGACAACCACAACAGAACGACTTCTTTTCTATACAGGTCGAACATATAAAATCGGCGATATTGATGACGGAGATACACAGATGGACTGGATGCCTGCGGAACGTGAACGCGGTATCACCATCGTTTCTGCTGCAACGACAACATTCTGGAAAGAGTATCGGATAAACATCATTGACACTCCTGGACACGTAGACTTTACAGCGGAAGTAGAACGCTCACTTCGTGTCTTGGACGGTGGAGTGGTGGTTTTTGACGCTGAAGAGGGAGTACAGAGCCAATCAGAAACAGTTTGGAGACAAGCAGATAAATACAAGATCCCACGCATTTGTTTCATCAATAAGATGGACAAGCTTGGGGCAGATTTTGAAGGAACAACACAAGAAATCACCGACCGACTTGGCGCTCATCCAATCATCGTCACCTATCCAATCGGAAAAGAACATGAATTTACGGGAGTCATTGATCTTATGATCATGAAAGCATTTATTTACGATAAAGATGATAAGGGTGTTGAGTATTCAACCACAGATGTTCCAGCCACTTTAGCCACAAAAGCAGCAGAAATGCGTGCAAAAATGGTTGAACAAATCGCTGAAACAGATGATGTTCTCATGGATAAATATTTAAATGGAGCTGAGATTTCAGTGCCAGAATTAAAAGCAGCTTTGCGAAAAGCAGTTATCGCTTATCGAGTGGTTCCTGTTTATGCAGGTACATCGCTTCGAAATAAGGGTGTACAACCTGTTCTTGATGGAATTGTCGAGTATCTTCCTTCCCCTGCTGATTTGAAAGTAGTGAAGGGAATCGACCCAGTATCTGAAGCGCCGATTGAAAGAAAACTTATCAATGATGAAAAATTCTCTGCTCTTGCATTCAAAATTCAACTTGATCCTCATGTTGGAAAGCTTACCTATACTCGTATTTATTCCGGTACACTTGAATCAGGCTCTTATATCTATGATGTAAACAAGAGAAAGCGAGAAAGAGTAAGTCGCCTAATCCTCATGCATGCAAACAATCGAGAAGAAATCGACAAAGCATATGCAGGAGAAATCGTAGCACTTATCGGACCAAAAGAGCTTAAGACCGGAGACACATTAGCTGACGAAGAACACCAAATATTGCTTGAACAAATCACATTCCCAGAACCAGTTATTTCCCTTGCAATAGAGCCTGCCACAAAAGCAGATCAGGAAAAACTTTCCTATACATTGCAACGCTTAGCTGAGGAAGATCCAACATTTAAAGTAAAGGTGAACCATGAAACAAATCAGACCATTATGTCAGGAATGGGTGAGCTTCATCTTGAAGTATTGGTCGACCGCATGAGAACAGAGATGGGTATGAATGTTAATGTTGGAAAACCACAAGTTGCCTATAAAGAAACCATTTCAAAAACCGTTGAAAGTGAAACAAAGTATGTTAAACAAACGGGAGGTCATGGTCAATATGGACACTGTGTTCTTGTTCTTGAGCCCTTAGCTCGTGGAGAAGGATTCAAATTTGAAAACAAGATTAAAGGAGGAACCATTCCAAGTGAATTTATTCCTTCCGTTGAAAAAGGTGTTATTGAGGCAATGGACAAAGGAGTTCTTCTTGGATTCCCAATGACAGATATGAAAGTATCGCTCATCGATGGAAGTTACCATGATGTTGATTCATCTGATATCGCATTTAAGGTTGCCGGCTCGATGTGCCTTACCGATGGAGCAAAAAAAGCAGGGCTCACCCTTCTTGAACCAATCATGAAGCTCGAAGTTACTGTTGGAGACGATTTCATGGGAGTTGTTATTGGAGACTTATCCAGCAGAAGAGGAAAAATCTTGGGTACGGATAAACGAGGAAAATCAACTATTATCAGAGGTAATGCTCCTCTGTCTGAATTATCGGGGTACGTCACTGTCCTTCGGTCGCTCACACAAGGACGCGGTATTTCTTATATAGAACCCTCACACTATGAGGAAGTGCCTCAAGGTACTCTTAAAGTTCTCTTGGAAAAAAGTGCCTCTGGAAAAGCTTAAAAATCCATGAAGACGTTGATTATTTCCGATATTCATTTAAATGGTGTGTTTGATGAAAAGAAGTACCTTTTCTTGGAACATCTGTTTTCTTCAGTCGACCATATTATCCTCAACGGAGACATTTGGGATGGCTATCAATCCTCATTTGAAGAATTTATTACTTCAAAGTGGAAAGGGCTATTTCCTCTTTTGAAAGAAAAGAATGCTGTGTATCTTTTCGGCAACCAAGATAGAAAAAAATATAGCGATGACCGTGCCTCCCTCTTTTCTGCTTCACAGAAAGATAGCTATGAACTCACCGAAAATGGAGAAACTTACCACATCGAACATGGCCATCTCATGTATAAAACAGTCGATATAGCATATCCTCTTTCGAAGAAATTTCCCTATTTTGTAACCTATGTTTTACAACCACTGGAATATATTTTGATAAAAGCTGGGAGCCCCCACAACTTTATAATACGAAGGGCGAATGAAAAAATGAAAACATATTTGAAAGCGAAAAAATTTCCTCATTGGTATATCTGTGGTCACACCCATTTCGCCGAGATTGACACAAAAAACAAGTATGCAAACTCAGGATTCATACAGTTTGGATTAGCAACATATCTTATAATAGATTCCTCTGGGCTCTCTCTCCATACTGATCATTACTGAGGGCATATCTATAGTAAAATGGGTATTGACTTGGTGAACTATTGTTCATTATACTGTGAACGATTGTTCAATTATCTATTAATATTATTATTTATATGAAAGACAGACTATCCGCACTTAAACGATTTTACAAAAAAAATAATAGGCTTCCCTCTTACTCAGAAATGCTAAAGCTCTTTGCTATTTCATCAAAAAATGCAGTATTTAAAATTGTGCAAAAATGGATAGAAGAGGGGTTTCTCCAAAAAGATATCCATAACAAGCTTGCTCCCACCTCACGCCTTTTTGCTCTTCCCTATCTTGGCGTTATTAAGGCCGGATTCCCCATTCTAGCCGAAGAAAACCGTGAATATCTTTCTCTTGATGAGTATCTCATCGGCGACCCCGCTTTATCATTTCTTCTCAAGGTTAGTGGTGATTCTATGGAAGGGGTTGGCATTTTTCAAGGAGATATCGTGATAGTTGAACGAAAGAAAGAAGCATCCTTAGGCGCAATCGTACTCGCTCAAATCGATAGAGAATG
>JBBQLR010000009.1:0-27248 GCA_038328135.1 Patescibacteria group bacterium
TTTTGACTTTCTGGTTCGATATGTATATCAGATGCTCTACCCTTTACGGCGAATTCAAGAATAGTATCTACTATTTTAGCAATGGGAGCTTCTTTTACCACGGTCGACTCATTTATTTTTTCTGTCTGATTTGTTTTATTCCTTCCCACTTCTTCAAGGGCTTCCTTCACTTCTGGACTCAAACCTTTCGTGTATGTTGCATTTATTGCTTTTTCTATATCTTCTGCATAAGCCAGGGCAAAAATTACTCTTTTTCCAGTTTTTCTTTCCAAAAAGTCGAGAAGACTTATATTAAGAGGATCTGCACTCGCTACCGAAATAACACTAGTTTTAGTATCAAACTCGTATGGGATGATAGTGTATCTTCGTGCTACTGGCTCGGAAACAAAAGCAAGCGCTTGTGGGTTTGCTGAAGTGATTGATATATCTACAAAAGGCACATTGAGAAATTCTGCCTGAACCTTAAGGATATCTGTTTTCTTGATACTACCTTGACTCAAAAGGTATTCATAGATTGGACTACTCTGATGAAGCGAGTCTATCTCAAGCTGTTCAGCTTGAACCTCCGTCAAGACTTTTGTCTCGACAAGTTTTAATAAAAATGCTTTTGGTGTGATATACATAGTCTCAATTAACTATAGTGTGAAATTTGGTAGAATGCAATAACTGTGATACCAAAAATAATTACTATAAACAAAGTCGAGGAGATAGAAGCTATAGTATCGGATTTTGCCACAAAAAGTAATATAGAACTTTCTCATAGGATCATTGTTTTGCCGGAAAAAGACGAGTTAATGTTGGAACAAATACATCTCATGCAAAAAGATATTAGGATTTCATTTTCTAAAGAGGTATTAGTGACATTGGTTGGAGTAGACGATTCCAGTAGTGAAGTACAAAACTCATTGTTGAAATGCTTGGAAGAGGATTCAGAAAGGATCCAATTTTTGCTTCTCGTGAAAAATCCAAATCGACTACTACCCACAATAGTATCTCGATGTTCGATTATTATACATAAATCATCAGAAAATATTAATTTGGAAACTAAAGAAACGACGAATATTTTTTCCTTTCAAAATAACACGGATGTTACAAAAGAAGAAGCAGTGAAACGCATAGATACATACATTGAATACTCCTCCCTTTCTCATGTTAAAGTATTACGACATTTGTTAACCATTCGAAAGCTTCTTTTGGATAATAATATGAACCCACTTCTTGCTTTGGATAACATATTGATATTTCTCGTAAAAACAAGTACGATGAATACAATACATGGAAAAAAATAAAAAAGGATTCACTCTTATTGAATTACTTGTCGTAATTGCGGTGTTGGCTGGCTTCATGGCACTTCTCCTCCCAAATTATATGCAAGTACGTATGAAATCGCGCGATGTGAGAAGAAAAGGCGACCTGGTAAGCATTCAAAAAGCTATTGAACTCTATAAATTAGGGCAAGCAACACCTTTTTATCCGCCTGCCCTTGTCGCAGGAAATCAGTTGATAGATGCAAATAGCACCGTCTATATGCAAAAAGTACCTCAAGACCCTCTGGCTGGAGCGGTGAGTATTCCCTATTATTACGCTCGAAATGGAGTCGATTTCTCAAAATACATATTATGTGCCTGTTTGGAAAATCCAAACGATCCTGAGAAATCTCCTTGTGCTGGAGCTCCTGCATGTGCAAGTGGACAGTTTTATAAATTGATTGAGCCGTAAACAATGAAGAAATCTTTTACACTTCTGGAAATGCTTATCGTTTTGGGAATAATAGCAACGATTTTATCTGTCTTAACCGTATCATTTTCTACTGCACAAAAGAAATCAAGAGATTCAAGACGAAAAAGCGATGTTAAAGCGCTTCAAAATGCTTTGGAGCAGTATTATTCTGCGTGTAATTATGTGTATCCGACTTCAATTCCTGCTAGTGGCATTTCATGTAATGGAGCCGTTATTATGACGGGTGTTCCCATAGATCCAAAATCGGCACTCCCTTATACGTATAGTCCCTCAGGAGCCACTTCAATAACAAATTTTACAATTTGCACAAACACACTTGAATCGGAAAGTCCCACAGGTTATTGTCTTCAAAGCCAACAATGAGAAAATCTTTTAGTTTGGTAGAAATATTGGTTGTAGTCACAATCATATCGATGTTGGCTTCAATTGCTGCCGTGTCTTATTCCCGTTTCGTTAAACAGAGTAAGGATGCACGGCGAAAATCGGACATAGAACAAATACGGGCAGCAATTGAGCTATACAGGAACTTTAATGGTTCATATCCAGCAGTTGTGACGTTCGGTACTGGAAGTATTGTAGATGGAACGCCATCAACCTATATGAGTAAAGTACCCAATGATCCCATGTCTGCTGCAAGCTCAGGTAATACTTATTATTATGCAAGCGCAAGCCCATTTATGGACTATATTCTTTGTGCATATACCGAGGGAGGAACGGATACTACTTCCGCAGGAAGTTTTACTTGCGGCACTTCGTTAACATGTAATTATTGCATGGGTCCCTATGGACAAAAATAAAGTGAAAGGTTTCACCCTCATTGAAATATTGATTGTTACATCAATAATCATCCTTATGTCTGGAACCTCATTAGCCATATTCACTTCGTTCCGGGACGATAAAACCCTTGGGAACCAAGTAATATTGCTCACAGAAGCCATCGATTTAGCAAAAAATAAGGCATCTGCAGGCGACGTCTCTCTTTGCAGTAATAGCGCAACGGCATATGTGTCAGGATATTCAATCGTTATCGATGCGGTTCATATCCAAATAAATCCAGGTTGTAATACAACCCCAACCCCCATAATCTATACAATACCACAAGGAATTACATATAACCCAGCTTCTCTCACGCTTCAATTCAATTTTCAGAATTATCAAGGGGGCCAAAATAATATAATAATTAAAAATACGTTGACCAATAAATGCAAATTCGTTTTAATAAGTGATACCGGCTTAGTTACCAACGGCGATGTCACATGTCCATAAAAAAATCCTTTTCACTTATCGAGGTGCTTATATTCGTCACGATTTTGTCGATGTTTCTTGTTGCAGCTGCTTCGATCATAACAGTTTCTATGCGTCAAAATACAATAAAAGTAAACACGATAAAAGCTGTACATTACAATGAACAATTGAGTGAATGGATTAGTACTGAAAAAGAAACAGAATGGGGATTATTTATCACTCGGGGGACACCTGCGGGGAATACATATTGTTTCCCAACTGACGCTTTAGATTGGAGTCTTCCCGTTATCGGAAACCCATTAGATTTGGTAACAGGATGCTCAAGTACTCTAGAGAATAAATATAGACGCTTTGCTACCGTAACGACAATTGGATCTCCCGTGGCAAGAGTAGAAGTAATAATACATTCCGATTGGCAAGAAGCGGGCAATACATATAAAACAGAGTTAAATACTGTGTATACACTATGGGAATAAAAAATAATAAATCATTTACCCTCGTTGAGCTCCTTGTTGCGGTCGGTATTGTCGGTTTAATGCTACCTTCAGTTTTTAATATCTTCTTCACCATCATACGTCAACAACTTATTCTCGTTGCATTCACCGAAATGAAGCAACAAGGGGATTCAGCACAACGAAATATAAAAAATTTATTACAAAATAGAGCAGCTTTTATCACTGATATTACTTATGGTCAGCTTGATTTTTGTCCTCCACTTACGACTCCTACGCCCGTTTTCTCTTCATCTTTATATTTTAAAGACAGAGACGGAGTACGTGTTTTGCTCTATCAAGAGCCAATAACCAATCGAATTGCTTCAGACTCCGCGGCTCCCCATACGTATTACCTTACTACCCAGAGTGTAGTAGTTTCAGACTTAGGTTTTACTTGCTATCATGTAAATGAATTTACTCCCCCCATCGTTTCGGCTCATTATACGGTATCTAAATCCACTGCCTTCAAGGATATTACACTTCCCTATTCATTTTCAGTAAAATTAAGAGACTACTAATTAGCTAAAAACAGGGGTTTCTGGTCCTTGACTTTCTCCGTGTTTTAGCTAATACTGTATATATGGCAGATACATCGTTTAGTATTGATATTGGAGAAAAATTTACGAGGCTTGCAGATGTTGGTTATAAAAACAAAAAGGTAGATATTTCATCATTGGGAGAATCTCTTACTGTTGCAAATTATTTTAGTGACGATACGGAGAAAACGATGGAATTGCAGGCTGAAATTATGAGTAAGATGGCAAAGGATCTTAAGATGAATAAAAAAAACGTAAACGTCGTAATACCCGACTCGTATTGCTATGCTCAGGTAATGGAGTTTGCAAAACTCAATCAAAAGGAATTACTCTCTGCTGTTCGATATCAAGCAGATCAATTCATTCCTCTTCCAATCGAAGAAGTTGTTTTTGATTTGGAAGTAGTAAAGGAAAATGAAACAACTAAAAAAAATACAATTCTTGTAATTGCATCTCCCAAAAAACTCGTAGAACGTATTGAGAAAACGCTTGAACTCGCAGGATTTATTCCCGACTCTTTAGAAAGTGAACTAAGTGCTATTACGCGCTATTTTTCCGACCTGAGTGCTTATACTCTTGCTCAACCAACTTCTTATCTGGTCGTAAATTTTAGTTATTCCACAACAAGCATATATCTTATTACGATGCCAGGAGGAGTTCTTTCTGAACTCCGTATCGTTAAGACTGGTTTTGACTTATTCATCAAAGAATTAAAATTCAATCTTGAGCTTCAAGACAATAAAGCGATGGAGCTTTTGGAGTCGGTGGGTTTTGAGAAAAATGGTACTTATGATTTAGCTACATTTGCAGGCCCACTTCTTCGTGACTTAGTGAATGAATTGATTAAATTTGTGGTAATTTCAAAAGATAAATATAACCTTCCGGTAAACAAAGTATATTTAACTAATTTCGACAACAGAGTTCATTCCCTTGATAAAAAATTGAGTGAGCTAATGAAATTACCTGTCGAAAGTACCTATATGAGAGATATTCTTGTCAATAATCCCGTATCACAATCGTTTTCACCGAAAATGTCGTCATTCGTTTCGAGTATAAGCGCCAATATACGGTAATGAAAAATAGAATAAATCTCTTTAAAAGAAAACCACAACTGGACTATTTCAGTGCTAATGCCCCAAAATTCAAGAAATATCTGACAGGCGCTGGAGTTGTTTTGTTCCTTTTTTTTCTTTTTTTGATTAGCCAAGCACTTAGATTGAATACGGAGCAACAAACTTTATTGAAAAGTAAGGAAAATTATTTGAAATATTTGCTTACAGAAAAAGATATAGAAGCAAATATGCGATATTTCAAAAGTAAACAGACTCAGGTAAATACATTTCTTAAAGAGGATGCCCAATTCTTGCCATATTATCAAGTGTTAAAAAGTTCTATGTCCGGGCTTAATGACGAAAATATATTGCAGGTGATTGATATCGATAAAGACCGAAAAACGAGGTTTGTCGTCAAATTTAGTAAACGCGAAGAAATGTTAGCCTTTTTGAAATATATTGAAGCAGAAGATTTTTTAAAAAACTTTGTCTCTCTAACACTTCAAAATTTTAGTCTTAATGAAGAACAGACAAAGGGAGCACAGTATCAATTAGAGTTACAGGGAGTATTTAAAGAGATAAAAACAGAATGAAAACCCCCATTCGTATTTATAAACTCAAACGAATTGTAAAGGATCAATCAAGCCTTTTGATTACACTGGGTGTGTTTATACTTCTTCTATTTGTAGTATTGATTTTTTATGGAAGATATAATGAACAAAAAAAAGAAGTTGAATTGATGAACGGCGAAGTAAAGATGTTGAAAAATAGGTATGAAACACTTAAATACAATAAATCGTTAACGGAAGATCAAATAAAGGAATTTAATTTACTTCTTGCAAGTTTGGTTCCGGAAACGGAGGATTTCTTTTCTATAATATATGCACTTGATCAAATTAGCGAAGTTTCAGGCTTCCAGATAACGGATTACACCATCGATGTTGGTAATGCCAGTCGAGAAATACTCACACTAAACATTGTGGGAAAAGGAAACCCAGAGTCATTTTTATCCTTCCTAAGGGAATATCACTTTACGGGAGGTAGATTAATTACAAGTAATAAAATTCAATATGGAGGGGTTAATGCAGGAAACACCAAAGTTACATTAAATTTTTATAGTAAACAATATACGATTAACGAATCCATCCAAGTACCTCAATTATCAAAACAAGAAATTGATAAACTTAATGCGCTTAAGGCAAAAATAAAATTCCAATTTAGTTCAAGCGGTTTTCAATCTGTCAGCACAGACTATTCGATAAAAACAAATCCGTTTGTTCTGGAGAGTAAATAGCCTTATATCTTAACGTGACGTGACGTATTGTCGATAAATACTGATACTTCGGTGATAATAAAAGTTATGTTCTTTACAGAATCATTTAGCTTTTCTGTTCTTAAGGAGTTTATGCATACCTTCAGAAAGCTGAGCTCCTTTTTTGAGCCATTCTTGAAGCTTTGCATCATCAATTATAAGAGTTGCAGGTTCTGTGTGAGGATTGTATGTCCCAACCTTTTCAAGATAAGATCCATCTCGTTTTTTTCTTTTATCCAATACAACAACTCGATACGTTGGATAACTTCTTTTTCCGAACTTCATGAGTCTGATTGTTGCTGCCATACAATAAATAAACTAAATGACTAATAGAGTAATTAGATATTATAACTATTTTTCTTCAAAAATTCCAATGCATTTTTAGCGGCGAGTTCTTCAGCTTCTTTTTTTGAAGCTCCACTACCAATTCCCAGCTCTTTTTTGTTATAGGAAACGGAGATTATGAACTCTTTTTTATGTTCAGGACCCGTTTCAGTAGCAATCGTATAGATAGGAAGGGATTTGTGAGTGGCTTGAATAAGTTCCTGCAGTCGACTTTTAGGAGACAAATACAGCTTATTTTTTACTACATAATCAAGTTTATCCGTAAAAAGCCACGTAAGAATAAATGAATAAGCTTTTTCGAATCCCTGATCTAGAAATAAGGCTGCGATGAACGACTCAAAGCAGTCGGCTAGGATATTCTTGTTTTCTCTCCCGCCGTTTTGTTCTTCCCCTTTTGAAAGAAATATCAATCCACCGAAATGGAGCTTTGTTGCTGCCTCGGCAAGACTTTCTGTGCGTACAACTGACGCTTTGATGTCAGTATACGTCCCTTCATCAAGGTCGGGAAAATGCTTAAAAAGGTAAATTGAAGTAGCTAGTGATAGAACACTATCTCCCAAAAACTCCAATTTCTCATTTGAGGAAAGTTTCTTATCTTTATGTTCATTAAGATATGAACGATGGACAAAAGCATTAAATAAGAGATTCTCATTAATAAATTCTAAAGTTGTTTCTTTTTTTATCGTCTCACTGAGTTGTATCATGGGGTATTAATTTTCCAAGCACACCATTGATAAATGTATACGATTTCTCTCCACCAAGTTCTTTTGCTAGTTCTATAGCTTCGTTTATCACAACTTTCATAGGTTCAACGGGATTTACTTTGAGTTCATAGATTGCTAGACGGAGAATGGCCAAGTCTATCTTAGATAGGCGATCAATGGGAAACTTTGGCGCAAACTCCCCTATTTTTGCGTCGATATCAGGGATTGTTGGAATAATTGCCTGAAATAGTTCATTGCCTTTGTGTGGAGCATTGAAAGCTGGCTGTACAAATGAATAAGCAAATAGATTTTCTACGACTTCAATCCGTCTTTTATGCCGGATATCCATAGTTATTTGTTGCAATATTTGCAGATTCTGTGTGGGAGTTTATTTTTGCCACAGCTTTTGCAGACAATCAAAGAAGATAATTCAACTTCATTGGATGCATTTCTGGCCCCGACTCTTCGGGTGGAGTGTTTTCGTTTTGGTAGTGGTGTCATTTGTATGTATTGTACTAGTCTTTGGCTATTTTGTCAATTTGGAACTTCTTCAATCGGGTAGTCAGAAGCCGTGAATCTGCAGTTGGATCTGTTTTCAGGTATTTATCCACAGCTTCTTGCGTTTTGTGGATAAGCAAACTATCAGAAAATGAGGCAAAACGCATTTCCATAAAGCCATGTTGTTCCAAACCAAAAATATTACCTGGCCCCCTCTCTTTTAAATCATATTCAGCGAGCTTCATTCCATCTAGTGTCTGAGCGAAAAAAGAAAGTCTTGGAGCAGGCACATTATTTGAGGAAAAAAGGAGACAATGGGATTGCATAGTGCCTCGTCCAACTCTTCCCCGAAGCTGATGAAGTTGAGAAAGTCCGAAGCGTTCTGCACCTTCTATTATCATTATCGAAGCATTTGGGATGTCAATTCCCACCTCTACTACCGAAGTTGAAACAAGAATATCAATAGCTCCCGACCTAAATTCATCTAATATCGAATTTTTATCTGCTGCCTTCATCTTACCGTGTAAAAGGCCCAAACGATTATTATTGAAAATACTTTTTAATGCTTCAAATTCCGTTGTAGCTGCTTTCACGCTGGACAATGTTTCAGCTTCAGACTCCTCAACAAGAGGGCAAATGATGAATATTTGTACCTTATTTTTCACTATTTCCTTTTTAATCCAGGCATAAGCATCGTTTCGTTTTGTTTGTGTCACGACATATGTCTTAATAGGTTTTCTACCGGACGGCATAGTACTCAGCACGCTCATATCAAGCTCTCCGAAAGCTGTTAGAGCCACAGTCCGTGGTATTGGCGTTGCGGTCATGGTGAGTAGATGTGGATATGTCCCTTTTGATTTAAGAAGTGCTCGTTGTTTCACTCCAAATCGATGCTGTTCATCTATTATTACGAGCGCTACTTCGGAAACAAGAACCGGAGCTGAAAGAAGTGCATGTGTACCGATTATTACATCAAATACACTCCCTTTTGTGAGTTCCTTTTTAGAACCAGTTTGAATCCCCACCTTCACTCCAAAAGGCGAAAGAAGCATTTTGAACGTTTCAGCATGTTGTAACGCCAAAATTTCCGTTGGAGCCATATATAAGGTTTTTTTACTAGATAAAAACCCTACATATGCTGCCAACACTGCCACTACCGTTTTTCCGGAGCCTACATCTCCTTGTAAAAATCTATTCATTGGTTGAGATTTTATTAGATCATTTGCAATTTCTCTAAATGCTCCCATTTGATCGTTTGTCAGTTGGAATGGCAATGTGGCGATGCATTTTTCCACTTTACTTTGTTGTATCTTGGAATATGTAATTCTTTCTAGAACCACATTTTCTTGCCAGTTTTTCTTAATGAGAGCGGTTGAAAGTTGGAGTAAGAACAGTTCTTCGAACGCAAGCCGTTCTTTTGCGGCTATTAGTTTACCCATTTTTAACGGCCTATGGAGTGTTTGAATAGCTTTTGGTAAGGAAAGTAACATATTTTCTTTAATCACCGTCAGGGGAAGCGTTTCCTCTATATTTGTGGCAAGTGGAAGAATTCCTGAGATTTTTTCTCGGAGAAGCCGGCTAGAAAGCCCTTTTGCTTCGCTATACACGGGAAGGATACGACCTGTCTGTATCCCTACTTCTCCCATTTCCTTTATTAATTCAAATGTTTCCGGTTGAAGTGTATACGTTGGTCCAAACAGCTTGACCGTACCGGAAAAAGCGTATGTAAGGCCCTTTTTAAGTTGTGAAATGATATACGGCTGATTAAAAAATGTAATTGCTGTTTTTCCTGTACTGTCCTCGATAGTAACTTTTTGTAATGAAATGTGAGACCTCGTTTTTATGACTGCAATTGAGGCTAATACTCCGTGAACAGTCACTTTCTGGTCTACCCAGTTTCGTAAATAGAGTATCTTTACAATCCTTGAAAAATCTTCATATCTATTGGGCGGATATTTAAGAAGGTCTTCATATGTGTCAATACCAACTAAGTGAAGGCGTTTCTTTGTGAGTCCACTCGTGTGCGGTAGTAAATTAACTGAAGTATCCAACATACTACCCCTATTATCTCAAAAAGAGTGGAGCTAACGAGGTGAGAATGAGAAGAATGGATGACACAAGGATGATACCCTTCCACACGGTTTCTTTCCTGAGTTTCCATTTTTTTGCCATGGGAATAGTATAGCATTTTTTGGTATAATTAAATTATGATTTCTCGCAGAAGAAAATTGTCTTTTTTTCAAGATAAACAGAAGCTTCAAAAATATATTTTGTACGGATCAATAGGAACAGTTATACTATTGTTTGTCGTCGCTTTTGGAGTATTTACTTGGTTTTCCCGGGATCTGCCTGCTCCTGGAAAACTTTCCCAAGCTGAACAAAATGCAACGGTCTTTTATGATCGTGATGGAAAAATTCTCTTTCAGATGTACAAAGACAAGAATAGGTTGCCGATTGCTTTTAAAGATATCTCAGATCCGTTAAAGAAAGGGACAATAGCTATTGAAGACAAGGATTTCTACAAACACGGGGGAATTTCAAACACTGGTATTCTTCGTTCTATGTTTATGTTTCTCCTTACAAGGAAAATTTCTGGAGGAGGATCAACCATTACGCAACAACTTATTAAAAACGTACTTCTTGATTCACAACAAACAGCAACCAGAAAGCTGAAAGAAATTATCCTTGCAATTTCAGTTGAAGGGAAATATACAAAAGACCAAATATTGGAGATGTATCTAAATGAAGCTCCTTATGGGGGCAGTTTCTATGGAGTTGGGTCTGCTGCAAAGGGATATTTTGGTAAAAATCCAAATCAACTTACCCTTCTTGAAAGTGCCTTTATAGCGGGTTTACCTCAAAGCCCTAGCGTCTATTCACCATTTATCGGTGTGAAAGATGCTTGGAAAGGAAGAACCAAAGACGTGTTACGTAGAATGAGGGAGGATAAGTATATTACTGTGGATGAAGAAAAAGCTGCAATTCTGAGAATGGACTCATTAACGTTTTCTTCTTCCAGAATGTCGATGAACGCCCCTCATTTTGTATTTTATGTTAAGGATCTCATTGAAAAAGAATATGGTGCAAAAATCATGGACCAAGGATTGAAAATAAAAACCACTTTATCGCTTGATGTCCAACAAAAAGCGGAAAAGATAGTGAAAGATGAGATTGACAGTATAAAAAAATTGAAAGTGGGTAATGGATCCGTAGTCGTGCTTGATTCGCAGACCGATGAAATTCTTAGCATGGTAGGTTCATACGACTATAACGACGATGAGTATGGGAAATATAATGCTGCAGTGGCACGTAGACAGCCAGGTAGTGCAGTAAAACCTATTACGTATGCTCTTGCCTTTGAAAAAGGGTATACCCCCGCCTCAGTTCTTATGGACGTAAAAACTTCATTTCCAGTGAAAGATCAGCCAGATTATACCCCCGTTAATTATGATGGGAAATTCCGTGGGCCGGTACAACTGCGATTTGCTCTTGCAAACTCCCTCAATATTCCTGCGGTAAAGATGGTATCAATGGTTGGTGTTCCAGACTTTCTTGAACGAGCGGATCTCATGGGCCTTCATACGCTTGCTCCTACTCAAGAGAATCTTAATCGGTTTGGACTTTCGATAACTTTAGGAGGTGGCGAAGTGAGCTTGCTTGATCTTTCAAACGCGTTTGCAGTATTTGCCCGTGGGGGGGTACGAAAAGAACCAGTTTCTATCTTGGAGATTAAAGACGCTAACGACAAATTAATTTTCTCGGCTCATCCTAGTAAGGAAACAAAAGTTATTTCTCCGGAAATTTCTTTTCTTATTTCACATATTTTATCCGATAACAATGCACGGTCTGAAGCTTTTGGTTTTACATCATATCTTAATGTTCCTGGAAAAACGGTTGCAGTAAAGACCGGAACAACTAATGATAAGAAAGATAACTGGGCTGTAGGATACACAAAAGGAATTACAGTAGGCGTATGGGTAGGTAATAATGATAATACAGTCATGGATCCTCGCGTAACGTCTGGAGAGACTGGAGCCTCCCCTATTTGGTATTCGCTTATGAGTGAATTGCTCAAGAAATACCCAGACGGCATTATGGACAAACCCGACAAAGTGAAAGCTTTACAGATTGATCCACTTTTTGGAGGATTACCAAAAGATACCTCCAAAACGAGAAGTGAATATTTCATTGAAGGAACGGAACCAAAAGATATTTCTCCCTTTTATAAAAAAGTTAAAATATCAAAATCCAACGGAAAACTTGCAAACGATATAGAAATTAAAACGGGTAATTATGAGGAGAAAGATTGTTATGTAGTAGCCGAAAGCGACCCAGTGTCAGCTGATGGGAAAAACAGGTGGCAGGAAGGAATTGATAATTGGCGCAAAGACCAGGCTGACGATAAGTGGAAGTGTCCTACCGATATCTCCGATAATAGAAGCGAAGATGTAGTAGTTTCGATTAAGAATATTTCTGATCATTCTACTGTTACCGATAAGAGCATGTCCGTTCGGATTAAAACGGTAACGCTTTCCTCATTGAAGAATGTCAAAATATGGGTAAATGGTAATGAGAAAAAAAGTTATAACGAAGATAAACAAGACTTTGAAATTTCGCTTTCAGACTTAGATATAAAGAACGACGGTGTTTATGAACTTAAAGTTCGTTCTACAAATGACAAAGATAAAGCCGGCGAAAGTATGATTAAATTTGGCCTTAATAAACCATGGGATTTTAGTGAACCTACCTCTGCCCCCCCGGCAACACCTACCTCAGCATCAACACCGGGACCAACACCACATTAGTTTGAAAGTTGTCAATTAAAATTAGGAAAGGATCGCTTGGATTTTTTTAACTTCACTTTTAACTTCAGATTCTTGCATATTTCGATTATGATCGGTGAATTCAAGTCTCAGAGTAATGGTGTCTTTATATGTACTTATCGGGGACATAGAAATTAATTTGTTTGAGATGTCGAATGCTTTTTTCTTCAGTTCAGAATATGACGCAATTTTCTTGATTGTGATGTCATGAGTAATATGTGCATATTGACTAAATGATTTGTAGCCTGGCATCACGCGAGCTGCATTCATAAGTTCCTTGAACGATAGTTCAGCAACATACACAGCCTTCTCAACTCCCACATTTCTGCTTAAAATAGGCTTCACTTGCCCAAATGTTCCATACTTAGTTGTCCCAGTTGAAATAGTGCCAGCCACACTTTGGAGTAGATAACTATTTGAACCTCCGCCCTCAATGCTGAACGATATGTTTAGCTCTTTCATAAGACTTATGAGTATCGATTTTAAATCATCGAGTGAAACCGTGGTAACAATACTAAGCTTAAATTCTTCTTTTGGGAGAGAATTGGTCGGAATATATGTTTTTGCCACTTCAAAGAGCTTTATTTCCTTCGCAAAACCCTCGTTTTGTTTTACGTTTTTTACTAATGAAGGAATAAGGGATTGTCGAAGATATTTAATGTCTTCAGAAATACTATTTGTGATAAAGAGGTGTTCTGTTTTTTCACTATCAAATTGGCTCAATAATTCTTTAGAAACCGCTGAGTAGTTCATCACTTCAGAGTAACCTTTATGTTTTAAAAATAATTTAATCACATATTGGTAAAGAAATAAAAGCTCTGTTTCTTTGGGTTGAGTTACGTAAACGGGAGGTTGAAGAACTGGTGGAATTGCAAAATAACCAAATACACGCGCCACTTCCTCAACAATGTCTTCTGGAATGGTAACATCACTTACTCGGTGAGTAGGAACGGTAATGCTTAACAAATCATTATTTTTTACTTCTACTTTAAAGTCAAGGTTGGTAAGAATGGAAACGATTTTATCCAGGGGGATTTCAACTCCAACTTTGGCGTCTATAAAGCGCTTTGAAGTCGATATAGTTATTTCTACTTGTTTTTTTGGATATATATCAATAAGGGGAGAAACAATTTTCGCATCAGCCACTTCGGTGAATAGTTCAATACCTCGGTAAAGTGCTGTAAGAGCAAGATTCGGGTCAGGATTTTTCTCATTTATTGTTGAAGCCATTGTTCTTATTCCGTAATGCATCGATGTACGGCGAATGCTCACTGGATCGTTTGATTCAATGAAGAAAAGGATTCGTTTCGTGTCTTGTGTTACAACACTATTCGCGGTCCCCATTATGCCTGGTAAATCAATAATTGTTCCCGTGCCATCATCTATCACAATATCCTTATCATCAAGAAGATATTTTTTATCATCAAAAGTTACTATTTCTTCCCCATTTTTTGCATGGCGAAGGATAAGATTATGGGTACTGATTCTGTCGTAGTCAAATACATGTGTAGGATGGCCGATTTCGGTCATCACGTAGTTTGTGACATCTACTATATTATTAAGCGACCTCATATCGGTTGCAGAAAGTCGATTTGAGATATAAGCCGGAGAACTTGATACACCTCTCACTTCCACCACGATGCCAAGCACCCTGCGACATACTCCCTCTGGATCCGTTATAGTAATTGGCACACCCGTTCCTTCGAAATAAGGAATCTTTAATTCTTTCTTTTTTAGAATCGCTTTTTTTCCAAACATCGGGAGTATTGCAGCAGCTTCACGCGCAATTCCCATGACGGATGCTGTATCAATTCTATTTGAGGTGATTTCTATGTCATATACCGTTTCACCGTTTACTTCTTCGATTCGCTCTATTGAAGGACCACACAGTGAAAGATATTTTTGAATTTCGATTGGCGTTGCATCAGTATCCAAATAATCAAGGAGCCAACTATGAGTAATTTTAATATTCATATGTTAAAAAATCTTTAGAAATCGAATGTCACCCGAATAATAATTGCGGATATCATCTATGCCGTATTTCATCATGTTCACTCGTTCAATGCCAAATCCAAACGCCCATCCTGAGTATATCAAAGGGTCAATTCCTCCGGCTTTCAGTACATTGGGATGTACCATTCCCGTTCCCCCAAGTTCCAGCCATCCAGACTTACATATTTTGCATTTTTTGCCGTCAACAAGGGCTGTTCCTTTACACATCGTGCAGGTTATATCCACTTCAAATGAGGGTTCTGTGAATTGAAAATGATGAGGGCGAAGACGTGTTTGTGTGCTTTCTCCGAAATAAGACTGTACGAAGTAATCAAGTGTCCCCTTCAAGTTCGCTATGGTAATGTTCTTATCTACACACAGTCCCTCGAATTGATGGAACATTGGCGTATGAGTTGCATCCCAATTGGGGCGATAGCATTTACCTATGTTTATCATCCGAATTGGCGGTGTGCTTTTTAGCCTTTCCATTTCTCTCACTTGTCCATTTGAAGTGTGAGGGGTTAGCATCATTTTCCCTTTTTTTCTATCTGGTTTTCCATTTAAAAAAGTGGTTTCAAAGTCATCCCGTGCTGCATGAGTGATGGGCATATTAAGCACCTCAAAAGCGTAGTATTCCCAATCTACCTCTGGGTAAGACATACGGATGAACCCAATCTTATTGAAAATACGAGCAATCTCATCAACTGCAATGGTTATGGGGTGTAAGCTTCCCGGCTCTTGCATGGCTGGAGGTAGAGTGATATCGACAGATATATTTTGTTCCTCTTTAAGATAGAGAGCATTTTTCATTTTAGTAATTTCGTCTGTAACAAAGACTTTAAATGAATTAATATCCTTTCCCGCGGTCTTTTTTTGCTCAAGCGTAAGAAGTTTGATGCCTTTCAATAATTCATTTATCTTGCCATTACGACCTAAGTAAGTAATTTCGAAATCAGATACCGCGTTTACGGTTGTAAGTTTAGAAAGTTCGTTTAACAAGGCTTTCTTCAGTTCAGATATATCCATAGACTATTTATGTATTGTATATCATACAAACATCAATGTGAAGCGTTTATGAATACAAAGATATGCAACAATCGTTCTTAGGAGATTTTCTTGACGATTTGCTCGAATGTCTTTGGATAATCGATTGCGATTTGAGAAAGAATCTTTCTATCAAGTCCAACCTTTTTATTATTCAATGCAAAAGCAAGATCCTTATATGACTTTCCCATTGCATGCATTGCGGCATTTAATCGAACAATCCATAATGATTTGATGTTTCTTTTTTTGAGTTTTCGTCCCATGAATGCGTATTCACCAGCATGAAGAACACCTTCTTTAGCTTTTCTAAATTGCTTGTGGCGAGTCATCCAAAAACCTTTGGCCATCGCCAGCACTTTTTTGTGTTTTCTGCGTGTATGGACGCCTCCCTTTACTCTTACCATAGTATTATTTCAAACCCATCATTTTTTTAATTTTTGATGCAAATTTTCCACCTAATTCCTTCATAAGCTTTAATCTTCGTTGATTTCTTTTTCCTTTAACCGTGCGTAAATGTCGTAAGTTTTGTGATCGGTGCATTACTTTACCATTCTTGGTAACTTTAAAGCGTTTTGCAGCAGATTTTCTGGTTTTCGTTTTAACTTTCATAGGAATAACAATAATTACTGAAATAACATTATATCACATACTTTTAGTTGTGTCACTTCTTCTTTGCCACAACCGCACGCACGACCCTACCCTCAAGCTTAGGTTCTTTGGCAACGTTGACGTCGCCAAGCTTTGTGATACAGTTATGGATTAAATCAAATGCCATTTTAGTTTTACCCATTTCCCTTCCTCGAAGTCCCAGGTTTAACCGAACTTGGTTTCCATCTTTCAGAAACTCAACGCCACGGGCAATCATGCGGTCTAAATCGGCAGGACCAATAAATAGGGACAACTTTATATCCTTTACGACACCTTTTTTAATACCCTTTCGTGCTTCCTTCTGCTTCTTTTCTTCTTGATACATGAACTTCTTAAAATCAATTATTTTGGCTACTGGAGGTTTTGCCCGTTCTGCGATGAGTACCAAATCTAATCCCTCAGCCGCAGCTTTTGCGAGCGCATCAGCCTTGCTCATTACTGCTATTTGCTCACCCTTGGCGTCGAGCACTCGGAGTTCCGTTGATTCAATCCTCCAGTTTGTAATATAAAACTTTCGGGGGGTTGATTTTTGGAATCTGCTATGAGTGGTTCTCAATTGTTTGAATTAGGGTGGAAATAAATAATTCGAGCGGTTGCATCGGCGTTTCAACTCCTTCGCGTGAGCGTACAGAGAGAGATAATACCGGTGCATCAACTTCCTTTTGTCCCATTATACCCATATAAGGTACTTTTTGCAACGTAGCTACTCTAATTTTTTTACCAAGAGTGAGTTGTTGTGCATTTACGTGGGCTCGTATCCCCTTGCTGAGAAAAACCTTTTCTACCTCATACGCTTTGTCAAGGAATACATCAGAGACAGGCAGAATCTCTATCTGAACAGGTGCGAGCCAGAGCGGGAACTTTCCTGCATAGTGCTCAATAAGGAATGCCAAGAATCGTTCGTGTACGGAAAGTGGCGCTCTGTGAATGACAAATACTTCATTGTTTGGTTCACCTTTCTCATCAATATACGTAAGGTTAAATCGTTTTTTAGCTGCAAAATCCAGTTGGATAGTAGACATAGACTCTTCTTTCCCGATAACAGACCGAAACTGTATATCAACTTTGGGTCCATAAAATGCGGCTTCATTCTCTATCTCTTTAAATGGCAGATTCATTTCTACCATTACTTCCCGTATCATTTGTTCTGAGAATTTCCAGTTCTCCGGTTCATTAATATATTTTTCTGTGTGCTTTGGATCCCATTTTGAAAGTCTAAACCAATAATCTTTCAGTCCAAATAGTTTGAAATATGCAATCGTAAGTTTTAATACGCCAGCAAATTCACTTTTAATTTGATCTTTTCGGCAGTATATATGTGCATCATTCATTGCCATTTCACGAACTCGTAACAGCCCTGAAAGAGTTCCAGATAATTCATTTCGAAAACATGTTCCATATTCAGCTAATCGTAAAGGGAGCTCTCGATAGCTTCGCACCCCATGAAGAAAAATACGATGATGGTGCGGGCAATTCATACCCTTCAGATAGTACGTCCCGTCATCCATTACCATTGGGGGAAACATGCTGTCCTTATAATAAGGCAAATGTCCAGAAGTAAGAAACAGTTCCTCTTTTGCGATATGAGGTGTTACAACACGTAGATATCCAGCCTCTTTTTCCATCTTCCTTGCCAATTCTTCAATCAAGTCTCTCAAAATCGTTCCTTTTGGAAGCCACATCACAAGTCCCTTCCCTACAACTTCATCTATAAAGAATAACTCGAGCTCTTTTCCTAGTTTGCGGTGATCACGCTTTTTCGCTTCCTCAAGTTCCCAGAGATGTTTATCAAGATCATCTTTCGTGGCAAAACACGTGCCATAAATACGGGTTAGCATGGGATTATTTTCGCTTCCTCTCCAATAGGCGCCAGCAACCGAAAGTAGTTTGAAGAATTGTAATTCTTTCTTCGGCTCATGTATGTGTCCACCTCGACACAAATCTTCAAAATCTCCCGATTTATAGAGGGTAATTTTCTCCTCTTTTTTTACAATCCCTTCGATGATTTCGAGTTTGTAAGGATTGCCTTTAAACATATCCCTCGCTTCTTCAGGAGTAATCTCCCTTTTTTGAAAAACATCCCACTTTTTTACGATATCATGCATCCTCTTGTCAATTTTATTCAAATCGGTATCAGAAATTTTTACATCACCGAAATCAAAGTCATAATAAAATCCATTTTCAATCGCAGGCCCAAGTGTAATCTCTGTATCTGGCCAAATGCTCAAAACTGCTGCAGCGAGCAAGTGGGCGCACGAATGTCTTAGGTGTTCTAGGTTAGAGTTTTCCATAGTGTTGATTATAATACAATGTTTAAAATAATGTCTTGGCCAAAAAAAAACTCCTTTCGGAGTGAGTAATCTTTGGCTTATAACAACACACTCCCCTTAGGAGATTGTAGTTGTTGTAGAAATTCGATTAAATACTTTCATATTACGTGTGGACCCGACAGGACTTGAACCTGTGACCTTTTCAATGTCAATGAAACGCTCTAGCCAACTGAGCTACGAGTCCTTGTCAAGCGGAACCAAAGGGACTCGGACCCTCAACCTCTTCCGTGACAGGGAAGCGCTCTAACCAGTTGAGCTATGATTCCAAACTAAGAAATATCACACAACAAAACTCCATTCTTAGCAGTCCTTATTGTAGCATGCACGAGCTGGCCTGGCAAGCAGTTTTTTTGGTTTAATATTCCTTCTACATGATTATTCAAAAGAATTTTCGTTCCCTGCTTAACCGAGGCGATGACGAGGGCTTCAGATTGTGTGTTGAGTTGAGTTTCGATAAATGATTGATATTTCCGTTTCGATAAAGCTATGAGCTTATCCGATCGAACTTTTTTTTCTTGGGCGGTTGGTTCCATTAATTTGTCTTTTAGATAATAAGCAGCGGTATGGGGACGATTAGAAAATCGAAATACATGAAACCGTGAAATGGTGCTTTTCTCAAGCAAAGAATACGATTCTTGAAAGAGCGCTTCTGTCTCTCCTAAAAATCCCACTATCACATCGGTAGCGATTAACGCAGTTGGATTAATTGTTTGGACAGCAGTAAGTTTATTTATTACATCAGTTAGTTTATAATCCCGCTTCATGAACGTTATAATCTGCTGACTTCCCGATTGGATAGGGACATGAAAGAAATGGATAAAGCGTTTTTCATGTGAAAGCGTATCTCGGTAATATTCAATAAATTCTTCTGTAAGGGTCCATGGATGGATAGAGCCAAATGCAATTCGTGGCACTTTCGTGAGAGAAAGGACCTGTCTTATCAACTCAACCAATGTTTCACCCGTATCTTTTCCAAATGACTCTGTATTGATTGCACTTAACACCACTTCAGACGGAGTATCAGTAAATGAGTTTATATATGAAATAATCTCTTTTATTTTTTGAGATTGAGGTTGGCCACGAAGATACGGCACTATGCAGTAGGAACAGAACTTATGACATCCATCTTGAATCTTTACCAAGAGCCTGTTGGAATACCTAAATTTGTCATTTATTGGTCCAGCTAGCTCATGTGGCACCAAATGCGGATAGATGCTTGTTAGCTGGTTTATGAGACTAGATTTTTGATTATTAGGCACAATAATATCGACAATCTTATTATCTCCTGTTTTGTATTTTTCCCACAAGGTTGCACTACACCCTGTGAGCACTATTTTAGCCTCAGGATATTGTTTTCGAAGCCGATGGATAAGTTGTTTAGCCTCACGCTCAGCCTTGCCGGTTATCGCACATGTGTTTATGAGCAAAAACGAAGGTGAATTCAAATCAACAGAAAAGCCAGCTTCGATAAGTTCTCTGTCGAGCCTAATTCTCTCAGCCTCGTTCACTCTACAGCCAAATACAAAGCTTTGAAATGTCTTATTCATACAATTCTATTGTACAATAAATGTCCTTTAACCTATTGCAGTATTGCGTTCCACTTGACATACATACATATCTATGATATACTTCGCTTAGATCTTAAGGTTTTTCTACCAGCTAGAAGAGCTTTAAGATTTTTTTTATGGGTAAAACAATAATTTCTATCGTTTTAACCGCTCTCTTTTTCACCAGCTTTGGTGCCGCCCCGTTACGGGCCCAGGCAATTGCAGGCTCGTCTGCCGCTGTCGTTTCACAAGAGAAAAATTCTTCCTCTTATGGCAGTTTACTGAAAATTGCTATAAAAAGAAAGGCGATGAATGAAGTATTAAAACGATATGATTCCCCTTTATTAGGCCAAGTAGACTCATTTATCGATGCGTGTTCTACATACAATCTTGACTGTTACCTTCTCCCTTCTATATCGGGTGTAGAGTCCACTTTTGGAAAATTCTTAATACCCGGTACGTTTAATCCTTTTGGTTGGGGTAGAGGAGCGCTTGCCTTCAAAAGCTATGACGATACTATTATGACCGTTGGAAAGGCTATTAGAGAAAAGTATATAGATAAGGGAGCAGATTCTGTAGATAAGATTGGACGCATATACTGTGAAGGAGACACATGGAGTGGCAAGGTAAAATTTTTTATGGCGAAGTTTGAAGAGGAAGAGAAGAAACAGTTGTTTTTCATGCAAGATACGGTACAATTGTAACCATGCCTACACATTCAATCAAAAAACAACCAAAATCTACTGTTGAAATCATTGTTAAATTGCCCTGGAGCGATGTTCAAGCGGCATATAAAACCTCATTTGCAACCCTTCATGCACAGTTTGAAATGGTTGGCTTTCGCAAAGGAAAAGTACCTACAGAATTAGCTGAAAAGAATATCGATAAAGACAAGGTATATTCTCATCTCATTCGGGAAATCATGCCTAAAATATATGAAGATATTATCAAAAAGGAAAATCTTCACCCCATCCTTTCTCCTAAAATAGACCTTATAAAAGCAAAAGAGAATGAAGATTGGGAACTTAAGATAGCGGTAGCTGAAAAACCAGAAGTAAAGCTAAAAGATTATAAAAAGAAAGTGATTGAAGCCAAAAAAGGATTAAAAACAGATGATATTTGGGTTCCGGGAAAAGAAGAAAAAAAAGATCCAAAAGAAGAAAATACGAAGAAAGAAAAAGCTTTGAATGTAAGCCTTGAAGCTGTATTAGCTGAAACCGAATGTGAGCTCCCTCCCCTGCTTATCGAAGAAGAGCTCGACAGACGTCTCACACAAATGGTTGACGATGTACAAAAAATCGGGCTTACGATGGAAAAGTACCTTCAAACTCGTAATTTAACTCTAGAATCTGTAAAAGAACGGTTAACAAAGGAAATCAACGATATGTATAAGCTTGAATTCATTTTGCAAGCAATCGCTGATGAAGAAAAACTTGAGGTGAAACAGGAAGACTTGAATGCCTTATTTTCCAATATTAAAGAGGAAAAAGATCGCAAGGCTGCAGAAGCTAATGCGTACTTTTACGCTTCAGTCCTGCGTAAACAGAAGGCACTTGACTTTATTATAGGACTATAATATAATAGAGGTCTATGGCTGCCAAAAAGACCACGTCACATATTGTGAATCCTATCGAATCTCTTCGAGACTTATCTTCAGGCATGGGAAAAACCACAATCGAGGCTCTTCAATCTATGGGATCAGGCATGATTGATCAGTTGATGGGCACAACCCACGCTTCTCCGGAAGCACCAGAACAAGAACAACCAGAAGAAAGCGAGGCAGCTCAAAAAGTTAAGAAAAACCTAAAGAAAGAAGCGAATCTTTTCAATTACCAGAGCCATCATGAAAATGTAATAGTTCGTGATCAAATCCAGAAGCTCCTTGAACAGATTAAGCAAGAAGTTCAATATATTAAAAAAACAGATGCTTCCCTCCTTAATGATGTTAGGGATATAGAAAAGTTTACCATGGATACCCTCAGCGAAAAACCAGGGATATATCACGTAAAGTTTCTTGAAATCGTACTTCGCATATTGCAGACTGTCCGAATGAAAGTTGGCGAGAGCAAAACGTGGATGCAAGCATTGATGAGTAAAAAGAAAAAAAGAGGATCCGCATTTGCAAGTAGAAGTAAAAAACAAGGCACTGCCTATTCTATGTCTCAGGAACTTTCAAACTCCAGAAGCGTACAATAAACTTACTCAATAATCTTCAGGAAGAAATTTACTCCAAAAGCCCAAGACCCCGTCGAAGGAGGAGTATATTTGCGCATAATATCTTCGGGCGTTGTGAGGCCTTTATCGATATAATTCTTTTTTAAGCCACGGCTGATTGTTTCGATAGCTTCATCATACGAAGCAAAACGAGTAACTTTATTTCCGTAAATACCCCACCCCCAACAGTTATACGACCCTTCATAAATATTTTTACAGAGACCAGACTCCTGCATAGCAATTGCTGGAATAAGACGATAGTCGAGCTTGTATTGATCAGCCATCTTAACGATAAATTCTGAATTATCATACAAAACTGATTCATATTTTCTAAAAAAATATTTAAGATTGGCCACACGTATGTCCTGCGTCTTAAATTCAGCAAGAAGCTCTGGAGTAGTTTTTTCTTGTTCACTTGAAACGGACGAAATAAGCTCCAAATCATCCATTACCTTCCGGTAATAAGTCAGTTGCCGGTTCATTGACGACAATTTAAAGCCGATTACAAAAGATACTGCCACTACAACAACATAAAGAATAACAAGAAACACACCTTTGTGTAACAACTTTTGTATTTTCAACTAAGGATTATATTTTGTAATAGAATGTGGAAAATGATTTATCTGGCTCCACATGAATAAGTTTTTTTTCATATCCGATTATTTTAAAACCGTGAGAGATAACAATAACACCTCTTTTAAGTTCTTTATTGAACTTAGGAAGTAATTTTGTGATAAGTTCCGGCATGAGGAAAATGTATAAAAAATCAGTAGTATCAAGCTTGTAATCGAACACATTTTTTTTAAGAAATGAAACTTGTTTGCTTACGCCGTCCCTTTTTGCAAGAAATCGTGACAATACAATCAATAGTGGATTGATTTCAATTCCTACTCCTTTAGCTCCATATTTTGAAGCTGCATATCGTGTGATGCGGCCATCTCCGCTGCCCAACTCCACAAACGTATCATCTTTTTTTAACTGTATATTTTTAAATATTTTTACCAGTTGCTTTTTTGAAGTTGGTACATACGGAGCCCCTTTAAATGCGGAGAAGAGAAGCCCTACCCCATAAATAGATACTCCCAGCAAAATAAAGAGCTCGGTGAGCATGAGAATAAAGTATAGAGTGATGTTCATTTGTATAGTATAATATACACCACAAGTCCTCATAGCTCAACGGATAGAGTAGTGGTCTTCGGAACCATTGATGGGGGTTCGATTCCCTCTGAGGACACACTACTGCGAAGCTTGAATAAAGATTGTTTTCGGGGTCCGTAGCTCAACTGGTAGAGCATCTCCCTCTTAAGGAGGTGGCTGTGAGTTCAAATCTCACCGGACTCACATTTGTATACGACTGCTGCTCAAAATCGTTGATTACAGCGAAACAAAGGGCTAATCGAGAGTTCGAAAAGCCCTTGTATTGATAGGACACTCCTTCGGGGAAAACCAGCTTCTGAAGCTGTGGCTTTCTTTCAGGAAGCGCTTCCTGCCAGCCTTTCTCGAGAGTTCGAATAAGTGCAAATCCTTTATCGAGCATGGGCCCAAGGTCCAGCTCCTGGTGAGAGAGTTCTTTTAATTCACTTTGAGCAATAAGAATCTTCTTTTCATAGTCGGTCAGCAATTCCTTAAGGGTAAGGTCGGGATATATTCCTTGTGCTCCTTTTCTCCCCACTTCTTGTTTCTCTTCTATGAGTTTTTTACATTCCTCCTCTTTTCTCAGGTCGTCGCTTTTAAAGTCATTCATTCTCTCTTTGTACACTTCTATAAAGATTTCCTTAAATAACGGGAGGAGCTTTTCTTTTGGTTTTGTTATTTTCAGATACTCTTTAAACTCTGTGTGAAAGCCTTCACGCGGAAGCATTTTTGAGTATTTAATGCAATTCTTGTTGTAACAATAATAGTAGGGATACAATACGCCCATCTTTCCTTTTGAAAAGCAGGCCGTAAGGGGGCGATTGCACAGGCCGCACTCTGTAAACTTGCGAAGAGGAAGCCCGGGGTTTGTGTGCATTCGGTAGGAGGTGGCATGATTGCTTTTTGTATTGAGAAGATCTTGGCACTTCTGCCACAATGATGAAGAGATTAACGGCGTATGCTTGCCCATCTGTAGGGGGTAATCTTTTACCTTGAGGACCCCGATATAAAATTGATTGTGGAGTATTTTTTGAATAAGCTGTTTACCACATTTCACTATTCTCCCGTGATAGTTGGTGAGCCGCTTACTATTCATCAAGATAGCGAGAGAGGAAAAAGTATAGGAGCCCGTTGAGTACAGCTCAAACAGCCGGATAATCTCTTTTGAATAGCTCGGGTCCCATTCACAGTTTGATAATCGAACGCCTTGTACTCGGGGGCGGTAGTAGCCAACGGGAGGAGTCCACGGCCACAGGCCCTCTTCAATGCGACGACGCAAAGAAAGCTTTACCCGCTCTTTCCTCACATCATTATCTAGTTGATTCACTCCGGCAAGTACTGTTTCAAGAAATTTGCCTTGTGCTGTTTCATCTACCCGTTCAGAAGTGGATCGAAGGACAATACCCATGCGTTGCAGTTCATGGCGAAGGAGCATGTGCTGGTAGGTGTCTCTGGCAAAGCGGTCGAGCTTGTGGACCACCAATACATCAAACTTTCCTTTATTTTTTAAGCAGTACTGAATAAGCTCCCTTACCCGCTCGTCTTTCTCCCCGTTAGCAGAGGTCGCCTCGCGTTTTTGTATATCAAATATCTCCAAACCCTCTCTTTCGCAGTATTCGCGGCACTTGGCTTCCTGCGTAGGAAGGCTCGTATTGTCGATTTGTTTATCTGAGCTGGTCCGAAGATAGATAACTGCTTTTTTCATATTTCATGTTATTAAAGTCCGTTTTTATTGTGACAACTTTTAATAAATAAATCAACTGCGAACGTTTGGCGTTTCATGAACATTCAAATCGATCCACTTCATATTCTCAATCTCAAAGGTACTGAATATACCGGTTTCATTAATAGCGATATACTCTTCATCTGATTTTAGATTAGAGGAACTATTCTTACAGGAAACTACAACTGTTATAGCGGGAGAAAGTTGCTGTTTAGCAACTATTTGAGGCTGGGATACCTCATTCTCTTTAGAAGAATTTTGTTGCTGTTTGGCAAAAGCCTGTTGTTGATCAGCAATTTGAATTTGCTTATCAGCAATAAATTTACATACATCAATTATTGTTTCAGTTTGGAGAATTTTTACTAATATGGTTTGTTTCGTTAATTCAAATCCTATTATCTTTATTCTCTTGTCTACTTGTTTTTGCCAAAACCTTTTTTGAAATAAGCCTTTTGAGAATTTTGATACATACCCTTTGCTAAATCCAAATAACCGCTCAATTTCTGTTTGAGTGAGATCTGATGAGCCATACGTAGATGGTTTCTCCTCATCCCAATCAGCATATGACAAACTACTGGTATATAGAAAGTATTCCTCTTTTGTTAAAATTTTCTTTTGGAGAAGTGAGATTATATCTCGGGGAATAGCGTGAAAGCCACGTAATTTCTTTTGTAATTCAGTGTTAGATCTCATAGGAAAATATTCGATGTTTAAGACGGGTAATAACTTCATAGTATTCTCTCGCATTAACCAATAATTCTCCAAAAAAGAACTCAGAAGATAATTTTTTGCACTCCACTTTACTTTCAAACACAAACCAACAAATACGGCCTTCTCTATCGATTTGAACAAGCTTCATGTTTTTAATAATTAGAGCGGCAGACTCTCCTAAATCCTTAGTTTTATATGTCTCTGTTTGAAATTCAGGCATAGATGTTTTGAGAATAATTAGTAATTGAGAACTGGTCGGCTTTTCCCTTAACAGTTGTGTTTTGCCTATGAGAGTTACTTATTTCAATGCTTTCGTTAGGTTTTAAGAGCTCATCAATATCAGCCTCCTTCGTTTCTTTCGAGTTATCTTTTAATTCGGTAGATTTGTTGTAAGCGTAAAGTAGTTGACTCCGATCCAGCTTCTTTTTTACCTCAGTAAAGGCCGAAACGATTAAAAAGAAAATATACAAATCCCCATAGTTTGAAAGCCGTTGATAATTGCGTAGTTTGGTGAATAAGCGAGATATGCTCTTTTTGGAATTATTCCTCAATTGATTTTTAATTAAGACAGCGATGTCTTTATGGTTTTGATAGTTGATCTCCATAGTGATTTTCATATTTTTTTAATTTCAATTTGTCTATTTCCCCGTCAATAGAAAGCTTTGCCAGGCCTATGAACACATCCCGTATTTCTTCAATACCTTTGTCGTCAAATTCATTCGCGGCATCTCCAAGAATCTGTCTGCAATGGGTAATAGAAATAGTCATATATATTTGATTTTCTTTCAGTATACATATTTGACTTCTATTAAAAGGCTTTGGGACGCTCTATTTCATGTAGTTATCAGCTTTGGAAAACTAAGGCTAGAGATTAAGGTGAGATATATTATTGTCCGCTTGAATTCTATTCGGTGAATACCGCTCTATATGTGTTTTTATAAATGCACTTGACAAGCAAATGGAGCGGTGGATTGGCTTATACTCTACATACTTTTTTATTTGGAGGAACTACAATAAATCCAGGCAGAGTTTTAAGAAGAGGTTTAACTTGTTTTCCCCAGATAAATTCAATGTCTTTCAAACGAGTATTGGCTGATAATTCTAGAATAATTTTTCCTTCAAAAGACCGGCCCTTTGGGTATGAAGATAATTTTTT
>JBBQLR010000010.1:0-23681 GCA_038328135.1 Patescibacteria group bacterium
TAATGAGCCCAACAATAAGGACAGAAGGAACGCCTTTTGATTTAAGAAAAGCACTCGTGAACGGAACTTTTTTTCGCGCCATACTACTACTATACTACATCTATAGAAGACAGTATCAAACCACTTTAGAATTGGCTTTATACAGAGAGCCTAATGGTAGGGAGGAACCAAATGATTTATAATAAGGCCCTATGGTGTTTAGTTCTCCCATTTTTTTGTTTCTTTTTCTACCAATATGTCTCTCTTTTTATTTTCTTATCCCTAGTAAATTTAAAAACCTTTTTCTGCTTTTATTTAGTTTATTTTTTTACACCTGGGGGGAAAGAAAATATCCTCTGGTTATCATTATCTCCATTATTGTTAATTTTGTGTTCGTGCACAGTATCGAGAGATTATATGCGAAACCTACTACTAGAAATAAAATAATAAGATCCTATGTTTTTGTTGTTGCTTTATTATTCAATATCGGAATGCTACTCCTTTTCAAATACACAAATTTTTTTGTGAATAATATCAACATACTCTCGTCATTTTTACATTTAGGCATTATATCGATACCAACAGTAAAGCTTCCTCTAGGAATCTCATTTTTTACGTTTCATGCTCTATCTTACCTTGTAGATATATACAGAAAACAAGTTAAATCTCATAAAAAAATAGTTGACAGTTCGTTGTATATGCTATTTTTTCCTCAATTAGTCGCGGGTCCAATTATTCGTTACAAAGATATTTTGAGCCAGATACATAAGCGAACAGTCGCTACAAAGGATATTTCCATAGGAATTTCCCGATTTATAATCGGACTGGGAAAAAAAGTATTAATTGCAAATTCATTAGCAACCTTATCAGATGTTTTATTTAATATAAATAGCCAAAATATCACGACAGATTTGGCATGGCTTGGTGTGATAGCATATACCCTTCAAATATACTTCGATTTTTCTGGATATTCGGATATGGCAATTGGTTTAGCGCGAATGTTTGGATTCACCTTTATGGAAAATTTCAACTATCCCTATATCTCTCAATCAATTACAGATTTCTGGCGCAGGTGGCACATATCACTTTCCAACTGGTTCAAAGAATATGTTTATATTCCTCTAGGTGGCAATAGGAGAGGCGCAAATCGAACCTATCTTAATTTATTTATTGTTTTTTTTCTTTGCGGGTTTTGGCATGGAGCCAGCTGGAACTTCATTGTATGGGGTTTGTGGTATGCGCTTTTCTTAATACTTGAGAAATGGCGATTACTTGCCTACCTAAAACGTATTTGGCAACCTTTAAGACATCTCTATACGCTACTCATAGTAATGATTGGTTGGGTATTCTTTAGGAGCACGACATTACTATTTGCTTTTAATTATCTCAAAGCAATGTTCAGCTGGCGTTTTGGGTCAGTACAAACAATTCATTCAGCACAGTATTATCTGAATAGCGAAATCATCCTATTTATATGTATAGGAATTCTTGCATCAATTCCATTTAAAAGTCTCATCAACAGTTGTAGATTAGCGAAACGAAATATATTTAACCCTGATGTATCAAAAATCGGATATTATATCTCACAATCAGTTTATGTATTTTTCTTAGCTGCAATTTTATTCTTCTCCTCCCTTGCGATAGCCGGCAACACATATAACCCATTTATTTATTTTAGGTTTTAATTTAAATGGACAAATCGCAAACCATAAAAAGAAATAAAACTATAGTTTTAATAATATTAAACATACTATTTGTTATTATTTTATGGATTCCAGTTATTGAGCTTATATTTCATGTGATTCCCGATAGAACCAATACGGAAAATAGAGTGTTAAGTGTATTTCCTGTCTTTTCTTTTGAAAACTTATTTAAAAATCATTTTATTTCTCAAGTTGAAGACTATTTTAATGATAATTTTGGACTGAGAAATTACATGGTGTATTTGAACTATCGAATCAAATTAGATGTATTTAAGACTTCTCCTTCTCCGAGTGTAGTAATAGGGAAGGATAATTGGTTATTCTTGAGCTCTGGGTTGAGCGATATCGATGCACACGCTCCGTTTGATTTGAAAAATTTGAAGATTATCAAGGATAGATTTGATAACGAATATACATGGTTACAACAGAGGAAGATAGTATTTATCTCATTAATAACTCCAAATAAACACACGATATACAGTGAGAAATTATATGAAACTCAAAAGTATAAAAGATTCACTCAACTTGATCAAAGGCTGCTTGCTTTAAATAGTGGTAGAAGCAATTATGAATTGGATATACGTAAACCTCTCATTGGTGCGAAAAATCTTTATCCAACCTATTATAAAAATGACACTCACTGGAACTTGTATGGCAGCTTCATTGCGTATCAACAAATTATATATAAATTAGCTGAAAATATAGCAATAAAACCACTTCTATTATCGGACTTTGATATTCAAGTTAAGCAAGAAATAGGACATGCTGATCTTGCAAAGATGCTCTCATTGAATGATCGTTATAATGATGAAGAGATAGAATTCTCAGTTAATTCAATTGGTAAAGAAAAACTAAATAGTATTTCGAAATTAGGGACCTTAGTGCTATACGGAGATTCATTTATGGACCCTGTATATAGGTGGAGTACGACACAATTTCTCAACTATCACTTCAACAAAATAATCTTTATTCCAGATAGTGAAGTATTTAATAATAAAATATTAATGAAATATAAACCAGATGTGGTGGTGTATGAGATTGTGGAGAGAAATTTGTAACGGAGTAATGAGATTACCTTAATTTAAGAGGGTTGTGTAAATCACCAATCGATGGGAATAATTATGTGTAGTTTGGTTAAAAATACCGGTACATGTTATCAGGTTAAGATGAGCGTAATCACTTTTATCGAATATTTCATTTATTGGCGCCTCATCATATGGATACGATTGGGTTCGAACCACGGTAAAGATTCTTTGTGTTCCATGCTCGTCAACTACTTCAATTATATCGCCAATAGCAAGACTTCGAAGATTGTAGAAGACAGCAGGAGCGCCGGTTACCAGATCTAGATGTCCTCCGATTACAGCATTACCTTTTTCTCCCGGCTTAAACCCAAGATAATACCATCCCACTTTATCCGTTTCTTGAGGCAATAACATAACCCCATTGTTATCATTTCCAACAGGCTCTATCCCCGCGTCGATTCCGAGTTTGGGGATCATAAAGCGTACAGGCGGCGGGGGAGTGGGTGTTGGGGTAGGGGAAGGCAAAATAGTTGGTTCTAGTTTCTCAATAAGCTTATAGTTTGACTGATGCGCAGAAGAATCACTCCGTCCAATCAGGAGTAAAAGTATAATCAGACCAATTAGAATTATGTTGAGTTTTTGGTAATTCATAGCCTATAGGATGGGTTAAGGGGATATTATACCATTTTAGTCGAGACAATTCAACAAAACTCGAAATGGGGAACTTGTTTTATAACTTGATTCGAGGCTGGCTAAAAGCATCGCTATATTTTGGAAAATATACAATGCCGTGTTTTGTGGCTGATTGTAACGACATAATTAGCTGTTCAAGTCCTTTGAGGCCTTTTTCCGCCATATAATCAGGTGTTAATTCTTCGAACCAAATAGAGTTAAGATCAAATACAATCCAAGGTGAAACTTTAAAATATAACGGTCTAGATATGGTGGTTTTAATAACCGATACTTTGCTATTTTCTGCTCCCACCCTTTCCAATTCAGGCAAGTACAAACCTTCTTTACGCGTATTTGAAAATATTTGTAATGGGAACGATTGTGGATTATCCTTCATTCCATGCCTATACGCTTCACCATTTGCGCCAATATTTAATGCATCCTCTGAAGGGAGCGTGGTAGGCTCCGCGAATAAATTATGTACATAAAAAGGTATCGGTGGCGGCAATTGGCCTTGGATGCTTGGGATTATGCCGGAATTAAGAAGAATGTCTGGTGAGGATTTAGACAATGCATTAAATTGCAGTCCCTCACCAACGAATTCATGAAGTGCATATCTAATAGAAGCGAGGGGATATTGAGCGATTGCAGCACATTGTTCCCTGTTTTCAGTACAAAAAGGAACGAATTTCCTCAGTGGAATAACGTTCCTAAGGTCAGAGGCTAGCGATACTTCACTTCTATTGAGAGAAACCATGAAAGATTATAGCAGTTTAAAAAGATAGGGATTATATAAAGGGATATGTTGTAATAACTACTACTATAAGTAGTAGATAAAGAGTATAATGGGACTAAAATGAGAGAAATGAGATCAGGACAAAAAACACCAGAGTATCCTATTGGAGCTTTGGTCCCAATTTTACAACACTCATGTAAGGGAGGTAAACTGGGGAGATATGGGAAAGTGGTAACGCTTGGCCTAAATATGCAACCCGTAACCGCTGCGTGTGTTGATTGTCTTAAATCTGTAAGTGTGGACATCGCAACGATGAGAGCAGAAAATGATACCTCCCATACGTAACTAGACTAAATGTTTTCTATTTCCTTGGACCATAATAAATAGTATGTTTGCTAATCGACCAAAGTTAGTGATGTAGAACTTCAATTAAAAGGATGTGCTATTACGAATGCTGATTTGAATTTAATCGATGTGGGAGGACGTAATGTTACTGGAAAAACTTAACAAATATCAACTGTATTCTCTCTTATCCGAAAAAAAAGCACTTCACATACTATTGAGACAATAAACAAGTGCTTGTTAATACATCATTAACTTTAAAATATATCCGTGAAGATAACATCGTTTACGGTTTTACGTTCAATTTTAAAGATATTTGCGCGACCCGAATCTATTGAGATTATATTACTCATTTGGTGTTACCAGTACATTTATTAATCCACATGCTCGTACGGATTGTAACAACTTCTTTACATCCTTGTCCATTTTCGCTATGATAAAGAAGTGAAGAAAAAAACTCATCATCGTAAGACTAAACCAACTCACTTGGAACCTAAAAAAGATAGTTTTAGTATGTATTTCACGCTCTTCCGTCAAGGAACAGGTATTGTAGCGGTATTTATTCTCGTTGCACTCCTATATCCTCTCCTTATAACAAAAAAAGTACCTTGCGCTGATAGTATTAGTTGCAAGCAGCAACCTAAGTTCGAGATTGAAAAAAACGCAATTGGCACATATAACAATAGAGCCATAAAAGTGCCAAATATTTCCCTAAATCAAGGCGAAAATGCTAATCCAATACTCGGAGCAAAAACGTCAAGTGGAGAAAAACACATATATATTAATCTTTCAACCCAAACCCTATCAGCATATGAAGGAGGCGCAGTTTTTATGCAAACGCTTATATCTTCGGGTTTACGGGGAAAGACCCCTCGGGGCAATTTTACTATTTGGAGCAAGTTTCGGTCCACTCGGATGACCGGTGGAAGTGGAGCAGATTATTACGATCTTCCCAATGTTCCCTATGTTATGTATTTTTCAAACAACGAGGTTCCGGGCAGCTTAGGATTTAGTCTTCATGGCACGTATTGGCATACTAATTTTGGACATGAAATGAGCCAGGGTGCTATAGATATGCAAACATATGATATACAAAAGCTCTACGAATGGGCTGACAGCTCGACAAATGGAAAGAAAGGCACGCCCATTACCATCTACGCAGACTAACCACAATAGATTAGTGGCTATTTGGGATAAAGTGTGGTATACTATAAGTCATGAATCTCAAAACCCTCATTACCAAAATAGAGCGGGTCTCTGAACTTTACTCTAAGAAATATAAGATATCTCGAAACAAATTATGGTATCTCTTAAAGCTACAAGAGGAAATGGGAGAGCTCACTCAGGCGTATCTTTCGATGAACGGCCAGGGCAGACATAAAAACAGAACGCCCGCAGAATTAAAAAGTGATTTTGAAAATGAAGTTGCGGATGTGCTGTGTCATGTACTGCTTCTTGCTCAATCCGAAAGCATCGATTTAAAGAAAGCTATAGATGCAAAATGGCTCAAACGACTTGATAAATAATCAGATTAAGCATCCCTTCTTTTAAAGCTATAGAATATAAGCGCTCCTGCTAATCCCAGTATTCCAACAAGGGGAAGTACTGAACCTGCAGTTGGAAGCACTCCTCCCTTAGTGTTATTTATGTCCGCGGGGGCAGCAGAGCCGATTGTGAGAATAAATGAATAGGATTTGTCGCCAGACGCTACGATAACATTATGATCTGCGATTTCTAAAGTGCCTAAATCATATTTCCATGTTCCGTCATCTACGTTCGCCTTCGTAACATTGAATTTGCCGTCTAGCGTGACATCTATGTTTGCACCTCGGCTGCCAGTACCCTTTATTACTACTTTTTGGGGTTGATACCACCATTGATTAAACAACTTACCCTGTGTCGCTAAACCACCAATATTCGTGACTGTAAAATCTTCGGCAAAAACAGGGGAAGCAATAATTAGCGAAAGGGTTATAAGGAATGCAATTAGTATGCGCATATAATATGAGTATGAGTTATGAAAAGAGCATTGTCAAGTTAATCCAAATTATTATAGCGAGATTATAAGGACAATTTCTCCCCGAATTTGTTTATCTTTGAGTTCGCTTGGAGTTCCAACCAACACCTCTTCAAATTTTTTAGTGAGCTCGCGACACACGGAAATAGTTGAGGTTGGAATCACTTCGGAGAAAAGACACATTGTATCATTAAATCTATCTGGTGATTCAAAAGCAACAAACACATGGTCTTTTTTCTCAAATTGAGGCACTTCCATCATCTTTTCCAACATGCGTTTAATATCATTTGGTTTTTTTGGAAGAAAGCCAACATATGTCCACGTATGCGATGAATTTCCCGCTAAAGCAAGTGCTGTTGTAACGCTCGATGGGCCGGGAATAACGGTGAATGGAATTGCATGTTTTCTACAATGATTCGCAAGGAGCCCCCCTGGGTCTGAAATGAGGGGCATTCCAGCTTCAGAGATAAGAGCGACGTTTTTATCCTCCTTAAGCAGTGAGAGAATATAGGGAAGTTTTTCGAACTCACGTTGTAAGTAGTAAGATACAACAATTTGTTCACTATTTCGTTTTATTGAAAACATTCTTTCAGCTGCGGACAACAGTATCTCTGCACTTCGTGTGTCTTCGGCAAGCAACACATCTGCAGATAGAATTGTTCTCGCAGCACGAAGCGAAAGATCTTCAAGATTTCCAATAGGTGTACCGACAATAGAGAGCATAAAAATTATTTTTTGACAACTCGTTTTTTCAATTTCTTAGAAATAACTTCAATTAGAATTGGCAGCAACGAAATAAGGACTACGAGAATGATGACAAGCGAAAAGTTTTTTCGTACGAATGCGATATTCCCAAAAAAGTATCCACAGGAGGTCGCAAGAGACACCCACAGTGCGGCTGCAAATATACTATATGAAATAAATTTTTTATAACCCATACTACCAACACCTGCAACAAATGGAGTAAACGTACGGATAAATGGCATAAATCGAGCCATAATTATGGTTTTACCTCCATATTTTTTGAAAAAAGCCTCAGTTTTTTTTATATGTTCTTCGTTTAATGGGATAGCAGGATGAGCGACTATCTTTTTGCCAAAGAAATGGCCTATAAAGTAATTTGTTGTATCTCCTAGTAATGCTGCACAAAAAAGAAGTCCAACAAGGGCAAAGATATTGAGATTTCCTAAGGCCGCAAGAGCACCAGCTGCGAAAAGTAACGAGTCTCCGGGAAGGAACGGCGTAAATACGAGCCCGGTTTCCATAAAGATGATTACAAACAGAATCGCATATGTCGCCACACCGTATGTAGCTATTATCTGAGCTAAGTGAACATCTATATGAATGATAAAGTCAATTAAGAATTTGAATATTTCCATTTGTATATTATGACATATTCATTTGGATAATTCATACATATCTTATATAAACCCATATCTTGAATATGACGCGGTTTCTGTGGTACAATGATTGGTTCAATTATCGGCTATGTTTATTCTTAAAGCACCATTTTCGCCAACTGGAGACCAACCTCAAGCAATTGAGGGGCTCGTGCATGGGATTGAGGAGGGTAGGAAGAACCAAGTTTTACTTGGCGTCACCGGGTCTGGAAAAACGTTTACAGTAGCAAACGTTATTGAACGGCTTCAATTGCCCACACTCATCATTTCGCATAACAAAACGCTTGCAGGACAAATCTACCAAGAAATGCGTGAGTTCTTCCCAACAAATGGCGTATCGTATTTCGTATCCTATTATGATTTTTATCAACCAGAAGCATATTTGCCCGCTAGTGATACGTACATCGAAAAAGAAGCCCAAATCAACGAGCAAATCGATAAACTACGTCTCCAATCAACCACAAATATACTTACTCGGAAAGATGTAATAGTGGTTGCATCTGTTTCGTGTATTTACAATATCGGATCTGCGCTTGATTACGGAAAATATATCCTCACTTTAAAGGTAGGGGAACCGTTTGACCTCCATGATGCCCAGTATAAATTAGCTCAATTACAATACGATCGCAGCGAATTCGACTTTAAACGGGGAACGTTCCGTCAGCGAGGCCAGAGCATGGATATTTATCCGGCCTATGAGGACGTCGGATATAGAGTAACCCACGAGCACGGAACCACAACGACAATAGTTAAGTTTGACCCCCTTACCGGGAAACAATCTGAAAGCCAAAGCGAGCTTGTTATATTTCCTGCAAAACATTTCATGGCAGATCCAAAAACCGTACAAGAAGCTGAAAAACAAATAAGAAAAGATATGGAATTTGAGGTTGAAATGCATAAAAAAGCTGGGCGAATTGTTGAAGCACAACGGTTGAAACAGCGAGTAACTCATGATCTTGAAATGATTAAGGAAATCGGATATGTGAATGGAATTGAAAATTACTCTCGTTATTTTGATGGCCGGCAAGAAGGGGATCCACCCTATTCGCTTCTTAATTATTTTAGACAAGCATATGGAGATAAATTCTTGGTTGTCATCGATGAGTCTCACATGTCTGTATCTCAAATTCGTGGGATGTTTAATGGAGACTTTGCCAGAAAAAAAATGTTAATAGATTTTGGTTTTAGATTAAGAGCTTCTTATGACAATAGACCCATGAAGTTTGATGAATTCTATAAAATTCCACCCCATATTATCTACACTTCTGCCACGCCGAATGAATGGGAAGTTGAACTATCAAAACAAGAAGCGTTGAAACGAGATAATAAAAATATTTCTACAAATCACGCAGGAATAGTACAACAATTGGTACGGCCTACAGGAATCGTAGATCCGGAAATACAAGTGCGACCATCAAAAAATGAAGTGGAAGATTTAGTTCTGGAAATAGAGAAGCGTGTGAAGAAAGATTCAAAAGGAAAAATTTTAGTAACAACACTCACGAAGCGCATCGCGGAAGATTTGACCTCTTACCTGAAAGACAAGGGAATCAAAGCAACATATTTACACTCAGATATTGAGACATTGGAACGATCAGACATTCTAGATAGTTTAAGAAAAAACGAATATGACGTGTTGATTGGCGTAAATTTGCTGCGCGAAGGCATAGACTTACCAGAAGTAAGCCTCGTTGCGATACTTGACGCAGATAAAGAAGGCTTCCTGCGCTCAAAAACAGCACTCATTCAGACAATGGGAAGAGCAGCGAGAAATGTGGGAGGAGAAGTAATAATGTATGCCGATAATGAAACAAACTCAATGAAAGAAGCAATTGACGAAATCCGAAGAAGAAGAGAATATCAAGTTCGCTATAACACGAAACATCATATTACTCCCACCACAATATATAAACCAGTGAGAGAAAGAATAATTGAAAAAGAACAAGATTTGGAAATGCTGAATGAACCAATTAAAGGGCGTTATCAAGAGTATATACAAAGCATTAAAGCGGACGGATTAACCCCTTTTGATAGAAAAAAAACGGTAAAACGATTGGAAAAGGAAATGAAACGGGCAGCGGAGGATATGAACTTTGAAGCGGCAATTATGTTAAGAGAAAAGATAAAAGAAATTAAATAAACGATTTTCACTTGTAAATTATCGACTGGGTTCCCGTCTACACGGGGATGAAACAAAAACTATGGATCAAATAACAATAAAGGGAGCCCGCCAACATAATCTAAAAAATATTGATGTAGCAATTCCAAAAAACAAACTTGTCATAATCACTGGCGTATCCGGCTCAGGAAAATCTTCATTAGCTTTTGATACGTTGTATGCGGAGGGGCAAAGGCGCTATGTAGAATCACTTTCTGCATATGCTCGCCAATTCCTCGGCATAATGGAAAAACCAGATGTAGATTTAATTGAGGGCCTTTCTCCTGCAATTTCCATCGATCAAAAAAGCGCTTCTCATAACCCCCGATCGACAGTAGGGACTGTTACGGAGGTGTTTGATTATCTCCGACTTCTATTTGCACGCTTAGGCCATCCCCATTGCCCAAACTGTCACATCGAAATAACCAAATTAAGCTTAGATGAAATTGTCGATAGAATTATAAAAGTGGCTGTTAAACAAGTAAGTTCAGATAAAACGAAGCCACAATCATTTTTACTCCTTTCTCCCGTCGTCCACCAAAAAAAAGGGGAATTTAAGGATCTATTTGACAATATTCGCACCAAGGGATATTCAAGAGTGTTCGTTGATAAAAAAGAGTTTGACCTCCAAAAGGATGACATTCCGCTTCTGAAAACGAACAAACATTCAATTGAAGTTATTATCGAATCTTTTAATCTCACACAAAAAGAAATTAAGGATGAGATATATATGTCAAATCTTCGTTCTAGAATCACGGCAAGCGCTGAACAGTCCCTAGCTCTTTCTGACGGACTTGTGATTTTAAGGGGAAATATTGATATTTTGTTTTCGGAAAACCTGTCTTGCCCAAAATGTAATCTGTCGCTTCCCCCGATTGAACCTAGAATGTTCTCGTTTAATTCACCCCTTGGAGCTTGTGAAAAATGTAAAGGTCTTGGAACTGTGTATAAGATAGATCCAGAGCAAATAATTAATAAGAAACTCAGCATTAACGAGGGGGGGATATTGCCTTTCAATAAAGTATATTTCCAGGACACGTGGTATATCCGTCTGCTTAAGCAATTTTGTGAGGAAGAAGGAGTCGATATGAATCAACCACTAGGAGCACTTGATGAAAATCATATGAAACTGCTTTTGTATGGAAGTGAAACTATATATCGAGTTGTTGGAAAAAATAGATTTGGGAAGGATACAGCAATCTACGAGAAATTTTTAGGATTGGTTCCTGAATTTGAGAAACGTTTTTTTGAATCTCAAACCGGTACGGATGAAATAGAGGTGGGGCGTTATATGAGGGAAGAACAATGTGAAAAATGTAAAGGAAGAAGATTGAAGCCAGAAGTACTTGCGGTTACGATAGATGAAAAAAATATTATGGATGTGTGTGATGAATCAATAAGTGTATTAGGTCCTTACATAAGTACCATACTCCCAGAAAAGCTGAACAGATATGAAAAAGAAGTGGGAACGATGATTTTGAAAGAAATCGCAACACGCGTTTCTTTCCTTTCAAATGTTGGATTAGCATATCTCACGCTCAATCGCGCGGCACGAACTCTTTCTGGTGGAGAGCTACAACGCATCCGGCTTGCCTCACAAATTGGAAGTGGCCTGACAGGAGTTTTGTATGTATTGGATGAACCGTCGATTGGGCTTCATCCCCGAGACGTTGATGCACTTATCGGTACACTCAAACATCTGAGAGACATCGGAAATTCGGTTGTAGTGGTTGAACATGATAAGGAAACCATACAGAATGCAGACTATCTTATTGAACTAGGACCAAAGGCAGGCAAAGAGGGCGGACATTTAGTTGCAGCTGGAACTCTACCAGAAATTAAAAAAGAAGGTAAATCGCTTACGGGAGCATATATATTCGGCACTCGGAAGATACCCGTTACAAAGCGAAAATTGAATACAGATACCGGTTGGATTGAACTCCATGGAGCTACCCAATTTAACTTGAAAAACGTTGATTTAAAATTGCCACTTGGAAACATGATTGCAATAACCGGTGTTTCAGGCTCGGGAAAATCAACACTCATAACTGAAACGTTGTATCCTGCACTTAAATATCATATCGATGGGTATTTCCAAGACACAATGGGTGACTTTACTCGGTTAGTAGGGCAACACAACATTGAACGTGTGTATCTGGTAGATCAGTCGCCTATAGGAAGGACTCCCCGTTCAAATCCTGCAACCTACACGGGAATGTTTGACGAAATACGAGATATATTTGCCGAAACGCTTGAAGCACGAGCACGTGGATTTAAAAAAGGGAGATTTAGCTTTAATACGAAAGGGGGGCGTTGTGAAAAATGTCAAGGGGCTGGAGTAATAAAAATCCAAATGCAGTTCCTTCCGGATGTGTATGTAACATGTGATGTATGTGATGGACATAGATATAACAAGGAAACCTTGGAAGTAAAGTTCAAAGGAAAAACTATTTATGAAGTGCTTAATATGACTATTGTCGAAGCCGCGGACTTTTTCAAGAATCATATTCGAATTTATCAAAAACTCACATTTTTAAAGAATGTTGGATTAGGGTATGTAACTATGGGACAACCCGCACCAACTTTTTCTGGCGGAGAAGCGCAACGAATTAAACTAGCACATGAGCTATCGCGCAAAGACACAGGAAAAACTCTCTATATACTGGATGAGCCAACAACGGGTCTCCATATGTTTGATACCGAAAAATTGCTCCATACGCTCCATCAATTGGTAGATAGTGGTAATACTGTTGTGATTATCGAACATAATAGCGACATAATTAATAACTGTCAGTATATTGTCGATATGGGGCCTGAAGGAGGAGACGGAGGTGGAGAAGTGCTGTATCAAGGTGCATTAAGTGGTATCATGAAAGTAAAGGGTTCATACACGGCCCGATATTTGAAAGAATACTATTCATGAGGGAAAATCTAATTGTTCGTATCTTAGGCTCTATTTTGGCTGGTGTATTTCTGTGCTTTCTTATACCTTCAGCATATGCTGCAGATTTTAAAACTTCTTACAATATTGAGTACTTCATAAAGGATAATGATCCCCAAAACTTAACAAAAGCTTCTTACTCGATTAAGCTTACCAACCTCAAACCAGATTTAATCTTAAAAAAATTTACTCTTATTTTGCCAAAATCGTTTGGGATAGGAAATATGATTGCGAAGGATTTTAGGGGAACTATTCTTCCCGTTATCGTTGAAAAAGAGCGAACTGTGGAAGTGTCATTTGAGTTAAACGACGCAAAAGCCGGATTGAATGAAGTAACTATTTTGTATCTAGATTTTCTCCAAAAAAATATATTCAGATCAAAGGGCTCAATATGGGAGGTATTTATCCCAACAATTGAAAATAAAGAAGGGGATACCTATTCAGTTACAGTTAACTTGCCTCCTGGTAGGAATAAAAAACTTTCACTTGCAAAACCCTTACCAGATCTAGTTACCTTCGATAAGGCGGTATGGAATAACTATACGGGAAAATCAATTTATGCTGCGTTTGGAGATCAACAGCGATATACACTAGATCTCACGTATCATATTACCAATCCTAACATTTATAAGGTATATACAGATGTTGCGTTTCCTCCCGATACACTGTATCAAAAAATTATCGTAAACTCGATAATACCTCCACCAGATTTAGTGTTTACAGATAGTGATGGCAATTACATGGGGAGATACTACCTCAATGGAAAAGAAGATAAACAGATACTTTTTACTGGTATTGCAAGTATATATACTCAACCCAGGAATGAATATAGAGCATATATTAAAAAGCAGTTCTCAGAGCTGCAAAAATCGTTATTTGATCAACAGAATTATTGGAAGTTGAATGGAGAAACTCCAATCACCTCAAGTAATATCAAAGATCATTTTGACTATGCGATACGGACTCTCACGTATAATTTCAATCGCGTAATAAAAGGGAATTCTCGAATGGGCGCTATTGAAGCTTTAAAATATCCCGATCAGGCTGTGTGTACGGAGTTTTCAGACGTGCTTATCTCTTCTGCTCGGCAACGGGGGATATATGTGAGAGAAGCCCAAGGCTTTGCCTTTGCCAATGAACAGGAATTGCGACCCATTTCGCAAGAATCAGATATACTTCACTCGTGGGTTGAGTATTATGATGTTTCAAAGAATATTTGGGTGCCTATCGACCCCACTTGGCAAAATACATCAGGTCTTGATTACTTTGATTCCTTTGATTTTAATCACATAGTTTTTGCTCTCCACGGGAAAAAAGCAGATTATCCATTTCCTGCTGGGAGCTATAAGTCTGGGCCTGGAGGAAAAGATATTCGCATTGAACCAACATCGAGTAATTTAGCAGAAAATAAGAAAATTTCTGCAACTCTCACATCCATGCCGCTTCCAAGCGAAAATGAGCTATTCTCACTTGATCTTGAAATTAAAAACGAGGGTAATGTAAACGTATGGGAAGTACCCGTATCAGTTACGGCTGATAACGCAACTATCGATACCACGCTTCTCGTTATTCCACATCTTCTGCCGGGAGAAAAACAAAAAATTTCCTTACATTTTAAACCTAAATCCGCACTGTTTTATCAAGACGTCCAATTTACTGTTTCTTCCGAAAATAAACAATTATTGGTAAAAACAATCCAAGTGCCAACGTTTATTACCACTTTTAAAGGATATCTCGTGCCTGCAGTGTGCATTACTGCTGGACTAATAATACTATTTCTGCTTTTCAGGAAACGCAGTGATGAAGAATAACGATGATAGTAAAAGAACAAATTAAACAGCTTCCTCAAACGATTGGGATTTACCTATTTAAGAAGGGCCACATGTATATTTACATTGGTAAATCGCTCAATATCCAAGAACGCGTTCATAATCATTTGGAACGTGCAGAAATCGATGCAAAGGAAAAAGCTATTATTGAAAATAGTGATTCAATTGATCATATTATATGCTCTTCCGAACTACACGCACTCGTACTTGAAAGTCAGCTCATTCAAACTCATCGCCCTCCCTATAATGTTATATGGAAAGATGACAAAAGCTATCTATACATTAAGATTCCAAAAAAAGATCCATTTCCCCGTATTTCCTTGGTACGGAGAGAGGATGATGGTAAAAGCCTCTATTTTGGTCCCTTTTCCTCGACACGCGATGTTCGGTTTCTCCTCCAATCAATCCGTAAGGTAATACCTTTTTGTACTCAAAAACAACCATTGAAAAAACCCTGTTTTTACTCGAAAATTGGATTATGTAATCCATGTCCCGGGTCGGTAAATAAGGAAATGAGTGAGATTATCCAAGCCGAAGTCAAAAAGAAGTATCGTCAACAAGTGAGAAAAGTTATTACAATATTACAAGGAAAAGCCGAAACTCTCCTCACCGATTTACGAAAATCTATAGAAATTCAATCCAAACAAGAAAAATTTGAGGAAGCAATCGAATTACGAGATAAACTACTGTGTCTTGAGCAACTAATTCACCTCCGTTCATTTGAACGCTTCGAATACAGTAATGCCTATGACCCTGAGGTAGCGCTCCAAAAATTATCCACATTGCTAAAATCTGTTGGAGTAGATTCGCAAAGCCTATCTCGACTAGAATGCTATGACATCAGCAATCTGATGCAGCAGGAAGCAACAGCATCTATGGTGGTTGCTACTGATGGAATATTGGATAAGGCAGAGTATAAACGTTTTAAATTGAAAGTAACAGGAGTATCCGATTTTAAAATGCTTTCAGAAACGATTACCCGTAGGATGACAAATGATTGGAAAAGACCAGATGTGATTATCGTCGACGGAGGAACTCCTCAAGTTATTACAATAAGTAGAATACTGACGCAATTGGAAATTGAAATTCCCCTTATTGGAATTGCGAAACATCCAGACCGAATAGTGGTTTTAGCAAAAGGCTCAACTAGAACATACTCTTTTTCTCTCCATAATGAAGGATTCAAACTCATTCAGCAGCTACGCGACGAAAGTCATCGGTTTGCAAAAAAATACCATAAATTGTTACGAAGTAATAAATTCCTCGGTAAAGATTTGATAAAATAATTGATATGAAGAGGGTTATCCGTATTTTTATATTTTGCGTTTTCGCTTTATTTCTTACTTCCTATTGGGATAAAGGATTCATTCTTCCAGCTACAAATATTAATCTTATCAAGGCGAGTATTTCCCTTACTATTTTGTTCGTCATCGTAAGACCGCTCATGAAAATTATCTTTCTCCCCTTAAATCTCCTTACATTCGGCCTATTTTCTTTTTTTGTATATGTTTTTTTTCTCCATATTCTCTCAAGCATGTATGGACTTTTTTCTATTCACCCATGGCAATTTCAAGGTATTTCCTTCCTAGTTATCCATATTCCAAGTACTCACATCACCTATCTCCAAAATTTAGTTTTGTCTTCTTTGTCTCTATCGAGTATAATTAACGTACTTGATCAACTAACATGATTAGTTGAAATCAGAATCTATAATATGAAAAATATTCTTTTAATCGTAAACATGGTGGTTGCAATTGCAATTACAGGGCTTATTTTGTTACAAGGAAAGGGTGCGGGCTTGGGAAGTGCCTGGGGTGGTGGTGGGCAGCTTTTCCAAACACGACGTGGCATTGAAAAAGTAACACTTCGTATTACTGTGGTGCTGATTGTAGTATTTTTCATATTGTCACTCATCAGTTTCCTCTTAAAGTAAGATAATGGCTATCGGGACTAAAAATTTCCGATATTACTACTGGCTCGTGCTTGAATTCGTCCGCAAGCATAACAAGCTTATATTCTTAAGTTTTCTTATTTCCGTTATTACAGCCGTTAGTATTGTGACAATTTCTCCATACATTTCCTCCACACTCATACGGCACAAAAAAGTTATCGGAGTCGTTGGTTCGTTTGATGGTCAGTATTTTGATAAACTACCGGACGATATTCTAACAAAGGTATCAAGTAGCCTTACAAGTGTGAACGACAAAGGGATTGTCCTCCCGCTTTTAGCTACAACATGGGAACATTCAAGTGACGAAAAAACATATACATTCAAGATTAGACGAAATGTGCTCCTTAATAATGGGAAGGTATTTAATGCTCATAACGTTTCTTTTTCCTTTAGGGATGTAACATTAAAAGTGGTTGATGACTACACGATTGAATTTCAGTTACAAAAGCCACTGGCGATATTTCCTTTATATTTGACAAAACCGGTGATTGTTTACCCATATATAGGTGTTGCAGGGCTCTATTCGGTAGAAAAAGTAAAAATAAAAAACAATGTTTTTCAAGAAGTTGTCTTAAGCCCCAACCGAAAAGACGTCGAACCTATCACCTATGTATTTTTTCCAAATGAAGGTGAAATGATAACGGCTTACAAAAGAGCAAAGATTAATGAAATGTCAATCACCAATAGAACTCTAGCGAACGCATTTATGTCATGGAATAATTCGGTGGTAACAAAAAACGTCAATTACGATAAGCTACTTACGCTTTTTTATAATCAAAAAAAACCTCTCCTTAAAGAAAAAGATTTTAGAAATGCAGTCGAGTCCTCAATACTGTATGACTCATTTAAAGACATCGGTGAACTTGCATCGAGCCCCATTCCTCCCATTTCGTGGGCTAATAATTCCTCTTTGAAAAAGAAAGAAACAGACATCGAATTTGCTAAAAAAACATTCAAAAGGATGATTCCCGCAAGTGATTCTGCTAAATTTACATTCCTAACCTATTATGATTATCTAGACATGGCCGATACTATCTCAAGCAACTTACGTGATGCTGGATTACCAGTTGACGTGAGTTTTTCCTCGTATATTGCTCAACCCGATTTTGACTTTATGCTTGCGTATCTTACGATCCCACAAGATCCGGATCAATACTATTATTGGCATTCAACTCAAAGCCTGGCAAAATTAATCGGATATGTCAATTTGAGGGTCGATAAACTTCTTGAAACGGGGAGATCTACCTACAAAATAGCCGATAGAAGGACTTCATATATCGATCTGCAAAAAACACTAAGTGATGATCCGCCCGCCCTATTTCTTTTTTATCCATACAGCTATACAGTACGGAGAAAGTGAGATATAATAAGAGTCGAAAGTTATAAAGTTGTCAAGCCTAAAAGAGGAGCTTTTCTCTGTCTTTTGTTTGATTTGGATTTTCTACTTGATGACTTCTGACTATGGATATGGCCGGGATGGCGAAATGGCATACGCTCAGGACTTAAAATCCTGCGACCGCAAGGTCATGAGGGTCCGACTCCCTCTCCCGGCACAAGAAAGGAAATTGGTGATTAATAGCTGACGATTAGCCAAAGTTGGCTGAATAATGATTATGTTTGTCTGATATAATAATAGGCTAATAGTTAAGCGCTAAAAGCTAATTATAGTCGGGGTGGCGAAATTGGTAGACGCGCTACCTTGAGGAGGTAGTTCCCGTAAGGGATTGGAGGTTCAAGTCCTCTCCCCGACACATTTTATACTATTTATGCCTGGATAGCTCAGCGGTAGAGCAGCTGTTTTGTAAACAGCAGGTCCGCAGTCCAAATCTGCGTCCAGGCTCCAGTACGTATTTCTCAACGTCCAGTTAGTAAACTTCTCCTGTATAATAGAGCTTGATATATTGACCTGGTAGCTCAATTGGATAGAGCAACTCCCTTCTAAGGAGTAGGTTGTGAGTTCAAGTCTCACCCTGGTCACTCAGTGAACAGAATAATTCCCGTTGCTATTGCTCTCATTCATAAAAATAACCAATATCTTCTTACGGAACGAAAAGGTGAAGATAAAGATGATGCAGAATTTGGTCGTATCTGGCATTTTCCTGGAGGAGCAGTTGAATTTGGTGAAGAAATTCATGAAGCTCTTAAACGGGAGATAAAAGAAGAACTTAATCTTGAAATACTAATAGAACATCAGATCCCGCATGTATTTTCTGCAGTACGACCTCATTGGCATGGTATCTTGATTTCGCACGTATGTTCGATAATCGGGACAGAAACAATTCAGCTTGATTCAGAGTCTTTTCAGTATGGTTGGTTTACGTACGATGAGATAAAGAAGCTTTATACACTCCCATTTGTTATCGACATGCTTGATGAAGCTCTGAAGCTCTTAGAAAAGAGATAGTCCAATATGTTTTAATGCTTTTGTCGTAAGCACTCTTCCTCGTGTTGTTTTAGTTAAAAATCCAATTTGAAGAAGGTAGGGCTCGATAAATTCCTCAACTGTACGTGTATCTTCAGATAAGCTCGAAGCTAAAGTCTCCACTCCGGTTGGTTTATTCTGAAATTTTTCTCCTAAACATTCCATATAGGCTCTATCAATCTCCGTTAACCCCAGTGAATCGATTCCAAGCAAAGTAAACACGGACTCCAATATTTCTGATTTCACTATCGAATGGTTGCCCACTTCTGCATAATCTCTAATCCTTTTTAAAATCCTATTCGCAATACGGGGGGTGCGTCTTGATCTACTGGCCACTTCTTTCGCAAGTTCTGTAGTTAGTTCAATCCCAAGCACCTTAGCAGCTCTCCGGATAATAATGTTCATATCTTCGAGTGTATAGAAATCTAGCCGCATCAGAAGGCCAAATCTATCCCTCATAGGAGCTGATAGGAGAGCTAGTTTGGTCGTGGCACCAACAATCGTTATTTTTGGTACGGGTAAGCGAACCGTACGAGCAGATGGCCCTTTCCCAATAATTATATCCAAAGAATAATCTTCAATCACAGGATAGAGCATTTCTTCAACGTGTTTGGGAAGTCGATGTATCTCATCGATAAACAATATATCGTTGTCTTTTAGATTTGTGAGGATAGCTGCAAGGTCTCCACCTTTCTGGATTGCCGCGCCCGAGGTAATTTTTATATCTCCATGCAGTTCATAGGCAATAATATGAGCGAGCGTTGTTTTTCCAATACCAGGCGGGCCATAGAGAAGGATATGTTCCGTGGCAAATCCTCGTTTATTTACGGCATCAAGGAATATGCGTAATGTATCGGACGCATTTTTTTGACCAATATATTCGGCTAACGTTTGCGGCCTGAGGCTCGTTACATCTGCAGTAATAGTTTGTGGTTTTTTCATAGATAAATATTTCCTCTGACGTTCCTGTTACTTCACATGTCATTCCCGCGCAGGCGGGAATCTATATAATCACCTTTTATTCAATTCTGTTTGGATCCCCGCCTCCGCGGGAATGATGTCCTCATTTTTGCACACTCATTTTCAAAGCTTCTTGTATTTTGCGCTCAATACTAAGCTCCTTTGGCAGTTTTTCAAACAGTTTTTGAGCATCACTTTTCTTATAACCCAATTCAACTAATGCATCTATCACTGTTTTATCGTCAGCTGAAAGTTGTTGTTCAAATTTAAACTCCGTTTTAAATTTTACTGATAATTCAAGCACAATTTTCATTGCTGTTTTTTTTCCTATCCCTGGTATTTCCGAAAATAACTTTACAGCATTGGCACGCACCGCTTCTACTGCCTGTTCAAACGAAATTCGTGATGCTACTGTGAAGGCCGTTTTAGGGCCCACACCTGGAACAGTAAGGAGAAGATGGAAAAAACTTTTTTCATCGCTTCCAGCAAAACCAAATAAAACGTGAGCATCATCCCGAACCTGAAGATGCGTAAAAACAACGATAGAATCCCCAATTTGTTTATTAAAAAGAGCCGAAGGAGTGATAAATAGTTCGTAACTCACGCCAGATGCAGTATCAATAACCGCCGTTTTATCATTGAAGTCCGAGAGAGTTCCTGTGAGCTTCGCAATCATGGTAAGCAGTATACTCTATTTGTTATAGTATCTTCAATTCATCTCTTTCTATTCTCCAAAGCCTGTTGTATTTAGCAACCCGTTCGCCTCGGACTGGTGCACCAAATTTTACGAATTCTGACTGAAGAGCAACGGATAAATCTGCAATAAAATCATCATTCGTTTCAGAACTTCTCCCAGCGACAATATAGGTAAGTGAATTAGTGCGTGCGAGACTCACGATTTCAAATACTTCAGAAAGTGTACCGATTTGATTTGGTTTTAATAGTAGGGAAGTGCAACTGTTTTCCTTTATCGCGTAGGTAAGCCTATCCTTATTCATCCGAATGAACTCATCGCCTACGATATATACAGCTGACTCCAGCGTCGAATTGAGCTTTTTCCAGCTTGGCCAATCCTCAACATCAAACGGGTCTTCAAGATATAGAATTGAGTAATTATTGAGTAACGTCTTAATGAAGGCAATATATTCCTCACTTTTAAGAGGACGAGGCTTATCCTTTATCGTATAGAGCCCATTCTTAGAGAAAAATGATGAAGCAAAATCAATACCCAAAAATACGTCCAACCCAACTTTCATTTTCACTTGAGCGATTGCTTCATTCAAAATTTCAAGTGCATCGATGTTTGTTGTAAGATTCGGGCTAAATCCACCTTCTTCTCCTACAGCGGTAGTGGCGTTGCGGTATTCAAGCACACGCTTGAGTTCGGAATAGAGCTCTATCGCTTTTTGATACGAAGCTCCGAAAGTGAAAGAGGAAGATGGAATAATTTGGAATTCCTGGAAGTCCATTGGCGTATTTGCATGTTTTCCACCGTTTATCATATTAAATATAGCGGTTGGAATCTTCTCTATTACAATTTCGGTTTTATAAATCGTCTTATACAGCTGGTTTAAATATCGATAGAGAGGAATGTGGAGATCTGCAGCTCCTGCCTTTGCCACAATCTGAGATATCGTGAGGAGTGTGTTTGTTCCTAATCTACTCTTATTTTTTGTTCCATCAGCCTTTATGAGCCAATCATCAATCTCTCTAATTTTTGAGGGGTTTACTCCTTTAAGCTTTGGAGCAATGAGATCGTTTATATAGGAAATAGCGTGGAGCACACCTTTTCCAAAAAAACGATTTGGGTCTTCGTCCCGAATATCACCTGGTTCATTAGGGAAATTTCCCTGAGAGCCAGACACAGAAGTAACAACCGAGGCTCCACTGTCAAGTTCCAATCGAGCTTCCACAGTGGGCAAACCTCTTGAATCGATTATCTCATACGCAACAATTGACTTTATAAGGGCCATACATTATTTCTTAAGACTTTCAAACTGCTTTCTTTCTATAGTGTGAATCAATTCTCTTGTTCTTTCTATTGCGTCTGGATTGACTGATACGCTTGTAATTCCGGCTTTTACTAATCGCTCAACAATATCTGGAAAGTCTGAAGCTGCTTGTCCACAGATAGATGCAGTTACTCCATATTTCACCGCGGTTGTGACAATATATTCAAGTATCTGCACTATCATAGGGTTTCGTTCATCGTATATATTTGAAACATGTTCATTATCACGATCAACACCAAGCAACATCATAGTCAAATCATTAGTACCAATTGAAACTCCCTGTATTCCTACTTTTAGGAACTCCTCAAGATTTAATGCACAATAGGGCACTTCAACCATTATCCATAACTTAAAATCAGGATAATCAAGGAGCCCCGACTTTCGTACGATTTCCTTAATTTTTATTAATTCCCATGGAACTCGAACAAAGGGAATCATGAGATGCAGATTGCGATATCCCATTTCCCAGATTTTTTTTATAGCCTTGAGTTCCAAAAAGAATTCATATGGATCATTAATATAGCGCGATGCTCCTCTATATCCGATCATTGGATTTTCTTCATGTGGTTCATATCGAGCTCCACCCTTCAAATGTCTATATTCATTTGTCTTAAAATCTGTCGCGCGATAGACTACTTGTCGTGGGTTAAAGGGCTTAACGAACTTGAGAAGATTTGACGTAAGTTTCTCAACAAAAACATGCTCTTTCCCTTCTTTAATATATTCTTTTGGATGTGTTCCGATTTCCGCAATCATAAACTCAGCACGAAGTAACCCAATACCATCAGTATCATGCTTTGCAACTTCAGCGGCTTTTTCAGGTTCAGCGAGGTTTACGTATACCTTCGTAACTGTTTTTAATCCAGCTTTTGCATTTTTAATCTTAATTTCTTCTACTTCGTGTTTATGAGCCGCGGAAAGAATACTTCCTTTAAATACTTCTCCACTTGATCCGTTTACCGATACAGTGGTTTCATTTTTTAGAATTCTTGTCGCTCCTTCAGCCCCAACGACAGCTGGGATACCAAGCTCTCTCGATACGATAGCTGCATGAGACGTTCTACCGCCTTTTTCAGTAATAATAGCTACTGCTTTCTTCATTGCGGGAACATAATCTGGGTTTGTCTGAGGTGCAACCAATACGTCTCCCTTCTTAACTAATCCAATTTCCTTTGGTGAACGAATAATCACGACTTGTCCAATGCCAATTCCAGGAGAAGCGGGTGAGCCGGTAACGAGGGGTAAAGTGCTTGAAAGCACAGCCCCCGTTTGTTTTCCTGATACCGCGTTCATCGTGGTGATTGGTCTTGATTGGACAATGAAAACACGTTTATTTTCTATAGCCCACTCAATATCTTGTGGAAAATAGTAGTGATTTTCGATGTCCTTCACAAGAAGTGCTACTGCAGTGAGCTCCTGTTCGGTTAGTTTCTGAAGGGAACCCTCTCTTTTTGAAAGTTTTACCTCAATGTTTTTCGTTCCAGATTTCACATATTTTACGTTCTGATAGGCAAGTGATTTATTAAGAATCACG
>JBBQLR010000011.1:0-23647 GCA_038328135.1 Patescibacteria group bacterium
GGAACCTTGACTATCAAAGTGGAGTTGAACTGATGCAGCTTTTCAAGAATCTTGAGTCACAGGGGAAAACTATTATCATGGTGACTCACAACGTAGAGAATGTGGATTTTGCCACCTCGGTGATCCAGATGTTTGACGGACAGGTTATTAAGGTTTTTGATATGGCAAAAGAAAAACTTGAGCTTGTCAAAAGAAACTTAATAAAGGTTAACGGCGCCAATAATCATACTTTCACAAAAAATGAGTCGCCTCACGAATCTATCGCACCCTCTCTAGCATTTAGGCATTTAAAAAAGAGTGCTCCTATTTTTCGTTTGAGCTCGCTCACCAAAGGCCTCAAGCTTTTTCTTACTAATCTCACTCAAACATTTAATTTTGTGGCACTTTTGAGTATTTATCTTCTCCACAAACTATTTGAACGCATTGGCAGATTGTCATTTATCCCCGAATTTGTGACACGAAAATTGTCACCAAAATTTCAGAAAGCGTATGTTTCTTTGTTTGCTCTCTTTGAAAAAAAGAAAGAAAATACCATAAGCCAAGTTGACTTGATTGATATATCAATTAAAAACATGCTTGCCAAAATAACAAGAACAACGATAACGGTTGGTGGTATGGCGCTTGGCATCGGTGCAATTGTATTTTTAGTATCAATAGGATATGGTCTTGAGAAATTGGTCGTGTCACGGGTGGCCCGACTGGACGAAATGAAACAAATTGACGCCATTCCGGCAGTTGCTTCAAATGTAAAAATTACGGACAAGTCGCTTGCGTCTTTTAAAGATATAAAAAATGTCTCAAAAATATTGCCGATCATCGGCGTTGTTGGAAAGATAAACTATCTTAATTCAAATACCGATGTAGCGGTGTATGGCGTGTTATCTGATTATTTGAAGGAATCCGCCATAAAACCAGTATATGGAACTATTTTTACCAGTAACGAGTTGAATAGTAAGGTAAGCGAAGCTATCGGCGAACCCACTGCGGCCGGTCAAGTGGCAGGAGTATCTACTCAAAAAGCTGTCTATCTTGAAAAAATGAAAGCGGTTAATTTTTCAATCGAGCCAAATCAATTTTTGCGGGTACGAAAAGAGCCGGGAGCCGCGTCTCTACTTCTTGGATACACAAGACGAGTTGAGGGGTCTCAGACTGGGGACGAATATTGGGGCAGCAAATACATATCAGATGACAAAGTGGGAACCGCTGGAACGGATGAAAAAGGCAATAAGCTTGGAATATGGATCAAGTCTAAGGTCGCGCTGTGGGAAACGAAAAATTGCAGTGAGGAAAAAGATTGTGAACAGAAAAAATACATTCCTTTAAAGGATGATGAGGGTCACCAGGTATTTAGCGAGGGTTATTTTGCCGAAGTTAATATGAAAGTGGAAAAACAAATAGAGGTTGTAAACGGCGCCGTTCTTGGAATAACCACCAACAATCAATCGTCGATGTCAGCGAGCACAACAGACTTATCACTTGTTGATATTGCTAGTCTTGAAGGGACTTTGCAACAGACTGAACAAACAAAAACAGTGACTCTCCCTCAAGCGTCAAAACGCGAGGCGGTTGTTAACAAGGCGCTTTTGTCGGTTCTTGGGATTAAAGAGGGAGATTCAATCGGGAAAAAATTCAGTGTCTCGTTTGTGGCAACCGAAGGATTAACCAATGAAAATAAAAAACTTATCACAACTTCAGTTGAATACACAATAGTCGGCGTAACTCCCGACACCAAAACGCCCATTGTCTACGTGCCAATAATCGACATTAAACAGATGGGGTTGAGCAATTATTCTCAAGTAAAGCTCGTCATTGCTGATCAAAAAGATCTGTCGACTGCGAGAAAGCAAGTTGAAGTATTAGGATTTAAAACAACATCGGTTGCAGACACCGTTTCCCAAATTGAGAATTTGTTTAAAACTCTACGGCTTATCTTAGGACTATTGGGCGTAGTCGCACTCTCGGTTGCAGCACTGGGTATGTTTAACACGCTTACGATCTCTCTTCTTGAGCGAACCCATGAAATAGGGATGATGAAGGCAATCGGCATGAAGTCGGCCGAGGTGCAAGACTTATTTTTGACGGAATCGATGATTATGGGATTTTTTGGAGGAATAGGAGGATTAGCACTGGGCGCTATAGCCGGAAAACTTTTATCACTTCTTTTATCCGCTTTTTCCATATTTAAGGGAATGGGATTTTTGGATATATCGTCTATTCCGCTATCGTTTGTGTTACTCATTGCCTTTTTGTCCCTCATGGTCGGAATATTAACCGGTATTTATCCGGCCCATCGGGCAACTAAAATATCGGCCCTTGACGCGCTTCGGTACGAATAAAAGTTATATATTTATATGGATGAAATCGAAGATAAAATTCATCGTTTCAGTCAAACTCAACTACATATTCTTCTTTTACTGGCTAAAAGCAGCAAGGGAATAGCTTCCTCCCCCAATAAGATTAGAGGAAAAACAGGTAAAGCATTAGGAGGCGTAATTTCATCTCTTTCAAGACAACACATACAAGGTGAACGATTAATTTTACCCTGGGGAAAAGAAAACAGACAGTTAAAGTGGAAACTCAATACAAAATTAATAGCTCAAGATAAGTTATTCAAAATTACAGAGGAGCTGTTAAGTGTTTAATGAAATTAAAATCAGTGTTTTTTACTGCATTATTTCTATTTATTATTCTATTTGTAGTACATGCCCATTCTATATCGGTTGAGAAAATAAATATGACCCTTGTAGTTGTGCCAAGTCGAGAAATCATGGTTGATAAAAATCTCAAGATTATTTCTGTTGTAAGCAATACGCCAACAGACGTATTACCACGTGTTTTTTTGGAAAACGAGGATGGGCCAGAATTGCCGTTTTCCGATTCAATTAAAAATCAATACCAATCACTTAAACCTTCACTTAATTTTTTAAAGATAGGTTATGTATACGAGAGAAGCATTTTAACCAGTATTTATATTTCAGTAAATCAACTTTTTTCAATGATAAACAATATTAAAAATATATTTTTAAAGGGAAATAAAAATAATTTTTTATAAATAAAAACATTTCTACTTCTTTTTAAGACGACTTTATACTGTTCAATAATATTATTATATAGGTTAACAAATATAATTGTAATTATATTTTAAGTCATGTTATGACAGTGTATATCTACATCTTGCATTATCTTATAGGTTAGTGTACAATAGCATCAATCATTTATTTGTTAATAAAAAAGACAAAAAAATATATGGATGCATCATCAGGTTACGCAAGCGCTCAAGCCCTTCAATTTACCAGTTTAGATCAACTGCTTTGGGGAATTGTGAAAACACTTCAATACTATTCATTACCGGTTATGGCAATTGCTATTGCAACATTAGGAGTTTTCTTAATTGCTAGTGGCGATGATACTGATAGAAAATCCCGACTTAAAGGATGGATTATAAATATACTCATTGGGGGACTATTAATCTTTGGAGCCTCAAGTTTAGCAGAAATCATCAAAAAGTTTGTTGGTGGAACAGTTTAATAATAAGCCGCCGGTTTTACATATGTATGAAGTTTATTTTTATACTTTTTGCAGCTTTAATTCTTTTAACCTTTAATCCTTCTTTAACCTTTGCCCAAGTACCTGTTCCGACCCCTACTCCAAATCCTATTCAGATCCAGTGGATGAATGAGTTTTCGGTAGATAATCAGCCTTCAGCCGTTATTACCATCCTTAAAAACTTTTTAACCGGTTTTGATTCTTTTTTGGGAGGTTTTATCTTTTATACTCCCAATCCACTAAACGACAAAATCATTCTTAAAGATAATTCGGAGATTCCTGGAGTAACAAAATATCGCAACATGTTCAATCAAATTGCTATTCCTATTTTGGCAATAATAATCTCTGCGTTTGCTATATCCAAAATCGGTTCAGACAATATGCAGGATCTAAAATCATTTGGATTTAGGTTTTTAATAACGATTGTTCTTTTTATTACTGTCCCTTATATATTGCAGTATTCAATACAAGCTAATAATTTATTGGTTAATCAAATCTCAACGACCCAAAGCACCGTTACGTTTATCAACGATTATCTTGACCAAACACAAGCTAAAATAACCTCAGGCGTTTCTTCTGACACCTATGGCATTCCTTCGTTTGACATCTCGCTTCGGGCCGGCATATTTAAGTCTTTAGGCAAGTTCATTGTCCAGATCCTTTTATTTGCTCTTACTTTTATCTTTCTTTTATGTGCTTTCCTATATATTGGCTTCCAATTTGTAATCCGGTTTGCCACACTTTTATTTTTAGGAGTGTTATATCCAATCATCATTCCTTTTGCTCTTTCCCAAAGGACAGAAAGCATTGTCCATTCATTTTTTAAGATCTGGTTTACTTCTTTGATTCAGCAGCCAGCTTTTTTTTTGGGATTTGCGATTGCAACCGATATATTTTCCGCAATATTAACTGCCAAAGGGCCAAGTGTGGGAATGTTATTTTTCTTTACCGGTTTTCTGTTTTTCTTAGGTGGAGTCAATATGCTGGTTGCGCGAATATTTGGAGATACGTGGACTGCAATGGGCATCAACATGCAGGCGGCTATCGCTTATAAATCAGTTACGGCTCCTGTTAGATCAGCGTTTAAAGACTTTAAGAGAGAACTCGTTGGTGGAAGTGTTGGAGCTATCGCCGGACGGGAAATACGACAAAGATTAACTAAAAACGGTATTAATGAGGATGGTAAAGATGGTTATCGTAAAAGCACAAATACACCTTATGTACCATCAGTCGACAAAAATAGTGATAAAAATACCAATTCCAATAAGGCAATTCCTCAATTTTCACAAAATCTGGCCAATCACGGTTTGCATGTTAAAATGGAAAACCATAAGCAAGGTGTTGTTTCGCTGTCGGGCGACGCATACCGCTATAGCGACCCAAAGACCGATTTGACTTCAATTTATCCTAATAGGCTTGAAGCGATTGCAGATGGAGTTCCTGAAGCAAAACTTGATAAAGTAAATTTAAATGATAATAAATATATTGACCTGTCAACGTTTGGCAAAGGGAATCCCAATCCCCACAACTACAACGCAATGCAAGAGTCAAAAAAACAAGGTTTTGATATTGGGTATGCCTATATCAACGCATCATCGCCCCCTGAAAAAGTTAAACATTTTCTTGAGGTATCCCGACCGCGAAATGAAGCGTATGGAATACGGGGAGTGATTGTAAAGAGGCAGGGAATAAACTCATCAGATCACATTATCCGTATGTATTCACATAAATCCTATGAAAAGCATAAGAATATATAAAGACGACATAAGGGTGCATATACTGCGAAGTCTGTTTTTTACAGATACGATTCTTGTTGTGGCGGGAGCTGCTGTCATTGCACTATTTTGGTATTTCATATTTCACAATGTTATTCATTTTTTCTCTTGGGGATATTTTATCTCGCTTTTAATTGTTTCCGAGATATTTTTCCTGGGATTTATCACCCAAAAAGTCGATAACCAGCCAATCTATAAAATCGTTCCTCGAGGAGGAGCGTACCATGCCGGTAAAAAAGAATTTAGACAGAACCAAATCGAGCCCTATTTTGTTGATTTCCATATTCAAGACAATCTCATTATAAGGCGTGGAAGTGTCGTACGGATTTATGAGATTGAACCGTATGATATAGCACTATTAAATGACCAAGATCGGGAAAACTTTTTTATGAAATTAAAACAAATGATCCATGTTTTACCAACGCAAGTTCAGTTTATTGTCAAAAAAGAAAAAGCAAAGATTAAAGATTATTCCTCTCATTTTTTCTCAATCTATAACCAGTCGGAGGCACTAAGGGAGCCATTAATTAATCACTACATTGAAGATCTATCACATCTTATCGAAACCCATGAATTTATGACAGTACACCATTACGGAGTATTTTCGGTTACCTGTAACACATCACGTCCTTATGAGAAAGTAAAGGCCATAAAGAAACTAAATGATATTGGTATCCGCTTTGCCTCCTCTATATCTGCCTGTAATATAAACGTCAAAGCACTAAATAATGAAGAGTTAATAAGTTATTGTCAGGAGTCATTAAGATGAAAACTCATAAAATAACAATATCTGGAATAACAAACAAGATACAAGGAGCGTATAAAAGCGTGCTTCAATTTAGCTTGAGCCGAAGGATTAAGGAAAATTTGTATGGTTTGGAAGAAGCTAAAAATCGAAAAACATATGAGCTTGCGCAACTTAAACAAGAATATGAACTTATTAATAACAAAAACGCTGGCTTAAAAGATATTGAAAAGCATTTTTTCAATGGTGAAGCGAAGCTCCACAAGGACAACTTGACTCTTGCTCTCCGAGCGGAAATAAGAAGATTGATGAGCGTTATAACAACCCAGTCGGAAATAATCAATAAAGCCCCATTTGCCACATCAGACATTCCCTACATACGAAAACCAGATTTCATTAAAAGTAATAACCCGCTCAAACTTATAAAAAATTACCAAATATTTAAGAAAGAGCTGAATGAGTATGAACATAAGGTTTTAATCTCAAAAAAGGCTGAATTTCACTTGACCATTGATAAAACAAATGATGGAATCACAGTTGAACGAAATGGAACGAAGTCGTACAAAAGCGAATATATAAAAGAACATAAATCATATGTTCAAATTGGAGATAAACTGAAACGATTTTACTATTTGGCCGATATACCAGCTTACCTGAGCCCATACATTTTCTTTAGATTATTAACTTCTCCTTTGCCCTTTACCGTATCTATTTTTATTGAACCTTCTCCATCAAGTGAATTATTGAAAAAAGCCCGCCAACGATTATCGGTTTTGGAGATGCAGCAAAATGAAAGACTAAAGGTGGGAAAGCTTCGAGACCAGCAGATTGATAAAAATATAGAGGAAATATCCAGCTTTATTGATGAGTTGGTGCATGAGGCGGAAAAAGGAATTATTTATTCCCTTTATCTTGAGCTTGACGGGGAATCTGAAAAAGAATTATCCAGTCTTCATAAAACACTGCAAAATATTGCCGGAACCATGGATATGACATTTAACCAGTATACCTTTGGTCAAAAGCAGGCATTCAAAAACTTCCTTCCATTCAACGAAGATCATTTAAAAGAAAACAGAATCCTACAATCGACAGCCGCCGCCTACCTTATGCCATTTGTTTCCAAACAGCTTAAAGATCCAGAAGGAATATTTATGGGGGTAAACGCTTACAATAATTCCCTGGTTCACATCAATCCTTTTACTTCGAGAAATAATAATATTAATATATTTGGTGTATCGGGATCGGGGAAAAGCGTGACTGCAAAAATACTCATGAGTAGATTATTTATGCGCGGGATTCAAATATTAGTTATTGATCCTGAGGGCGAATATGTTGCTTTAGCTCGGTCACTGGGAGGCGAGGTTATCCAATTTTCGCGGGAAAATGGAATAAACCCATTTTTTATCAATAGTGCGGAAGAAAACGATATTTTAGATCATATCTCGACTTTAAAAACATTCTTCAAATTCTTTATTCCGAGCGGACATTATGATGGGGCACTGCTTGATGAGAAACTTATAAATCTATACGATACCGGATCTCCTAATTTTGAAAGTTTATTATCACTTTTAGGTAATCACCCCATGAAAAACGATTTAAGCGTACTATCGACCGGAAGTTTACGGGGAGTGTTTAATTCAACCCGCCGACTGGAACTAAATAATGATATCATCGTACTTGACCTTCACGACTTGAAGAAAGACGAAAAAAGGGAACCGGCAATGTATTTATTGACTTCCCTCATTTGGAATTTGGTCAATAAAAATAATAATAAACGCAGAATGCTATTTATCGACGAAGCCCACAAGCTTTTAGTTGATCGGGAAGTAGCTATTTTTTATCGTGAACTGGTTAAACAGGCGAGAAAACGGAACGTAGGAGTGGTGTCGGTAACTCAGGATGTTGAAGACTTTTTGAAAAATGATTATGGAAAAGCAATTATCACCAATTCCGAAACTAAAATTCTCCTTAAACAATCCTATGCTACTTTGTCTGAGATTGGAGCAATATATCCAATGACCGATGAGGAACGGGAACAGCTGGGTCACTTAGATATAGGAGAAGTCGTTTTATTTAGAGAACAAGAGCATGTGAGGCTCAATATATTAGTTTTACCACATGAGCAATCCTTAGTATTTACGAACCCCACTTAAACTCATGAATTTCTTGAAACGGTTGAAGACGATTCATGATTTTAAAAATGATCCTTTTGGCTATATTATCGATTCAATAATCATTGTTGTAGTTAATCTCCTTGTACCGATCCCCCTGTCCGGTAAAGTAGCTGCTCAATTTAGAGGACCAGTGCTAGGATGTCTTATATCTCTTCTTGTGTTGGCTCTATTTATTATTACTGTTGTCGGGACAATTCTCATGACTCCACTTCTTATGACTTCCGGTTTTTTAAAGATATTTACGCTCCAAACTGGCTCATCACTACCAACTAATGGCAGCTTTGCCGAAACTTCTATCCCTCATCAAAGCCCATTTGGAGGGCAAGGAATGGAGTATTGCACGGTGAGCTCTTACTTTATGGATACATCATATTATTTAGTATTTGGAAAGATCCACACAGGAGTTGATCTGGTGCCATCAAGCTCGTATTTTGCCAATAGTGACGCATACAAAAAGACAGGCGAAATTACAATTTTTTCAACAATAAACGGTAAAGTAAATTATTATGTTGATTCAGAAGGAGGAGAAACGGTTGAGGTAACAAATTCTGACAATTCCTTAAAAGCAATTTTTATTCACTTTAGTATTGTTTTGGTAAATACGGGCGATTCTATCAAAGCGGGAACGCCTATTGGTATTATGGGCAGTACTGGTTTTTCAACCGGAGCACATGTTCATTATGAAGTAAGAATTCGTGATGGAAACTCCTGGCTAGCAGTTAACCCATTAAATTATATACAATAGCCATATGAATGATATTGAACTTAATCCATTAAATTCCAATTTGCGGCATCTACTCCAGGCTGGGGTAGCTTTACTACTCGTATTATTTTTAGCTGTCTATTTTATATTTATAAACAAAGGACAAAATAAGGTTAAAAATACCACTGTTTATCTTCAAAATGGGAAACTACAGGTTTTTGATGATTCAATTCCTTTTATTCAATTTCCTGATAAAATAGCTTTTCATTTCCCATATCTTGTAGTTGTTAAGCCAACTCAAAAAATAAGTCTCATCTATAACCTCGAGCTTAAAAAGAAAGAGAAAGAAATAAAGGAAATTGTATTGGATTACTATAAAAACAACGTGTTATTTAATAAAGGCGCTATGACATTTTATAATAAACAAAGCTTAGGGGTATTATGTGAAAAAGGCTTTATAAAAAGCCAGGATGAAATTCTTTGTGTAACAAAACAACAAATAAATGAGGCTAATAATAAACTTATTATTATCTCTGTCAAGTCTAAAATACAGAAAGATATTTATTTTTCAAGTAACTTAATCACAGATGTCTCAGTTATAGGTAATGACACATATTTTGGAGAAGTTAATATCAATACCCGTAAAAACTATGTATATGTTAATAATCAGAAACGAGAAGCTACCGATATCGTCAGCTTGATTTATGAGTTGGATAATAAACCTTATTTTGCATCATTTAAAAGCGTATTAAATAATCAAAAAGAGAGTTATTACCTCATAAATAGAGATGGGACGGTAAAAAAAGAAGGTGGAAACGTACTTTTGTACAAGTAGAATATCTTGCAAATTAACTGATTCTTTTTGGGCTTATTTGCCTCTTTCTTCCAATATTGCCTTTGCAAGTATCTGCATTCCGTTAATCATCATTTCAATATATTCATCTCTCTGATTATCAGGTATTGTTTTGTCAATGTTTTTTTGGGCATATTCCCTTGCTTTTGAGGGATCGTTGAGAATCAGGTGTAACGTTTCGCTGCCTAGTACCTGTAAACGTTTTTTATAACGTTCTTGCTTGGTGAGGTTTATCAACTCATCTTTAGATAGCATAACTATATTATATGCCAGTTTTTGCTATAATATCCATATATGAATAGCCCAGAGTTTAGAAAGGAAGTAGGCAATAAGATAAAGAGAGCCAGAGAAAAGGCTAAACTTACGCAGGTGGAAGTGGCCGAAAAAGCAGGAATAAGCACCAATTATTATGCTTGCGTTGAGCGAGGCGAGGTAAATATAGCGGCTGAAAGATTACAAAAGATCGGTGAAGTTTTGGGTATAAAACTACTGAATATTTAAATATTTATCCAGATTGAGGAAGCTAAACATTTGCTTCGCTATTTCTTCTTGTTCTATCCTTCTCATAATTTCTTTGCTTTGATTTTGTGACAGGATATTCAGACTTCCTTCCCATAGAATAGTCCGATCGATTATGGCCAATTTTCTATGGTGATTGCCTGTTAGTAACACTATATTAATTCCGAGCTCTTTTGAATAGAGTATTTCATTTGTTGCCTGATGCCTAATATTCTCTGTGTGATCTATCTGATCACGCGTTATAACATGGATCTTGACCCTTCTTACAAGTAATTCTTCAAATATCGGATAAAACCGTTCCATTCGGGAAGTGGTAATATATGGACTTTCGATAACAGCCTCTCTTTTACATCCTTGCAAATCCAGAATAAACTGTTTATAAAAATCTCTTTCTGTGAATAGCTGGGACTTAAATATCTGTCTTTGACATAAAAACATAATAATCCTCCTTTATCCTTCCATTTAGTTAACTTTTTTCGTATAATAGGACTTAGAAAAGCCGTGGGTTTTTGGAATAAATGGATCATTTTCGCTTGTTTCTGGGTCTTGATAGGCGAGCATGATTTTATGAATCCAAGGGAGAAAGTGTTCGATTAAAGAAAGACCCTCGGCACTGCAAATCATACATGAGTAAAAAGAAATGGTCCGGTTTGTTTCTGTTGGGAAAGATTGTTTTTATTGTGTTTGCTCTTTCTTATAGTTTTTTTTCACTTTATCGCATAGTTACTTCACTTGCTCCTGATTTCCAGGTTTTTTATTATTCAACAAAAAACGTACTAATGAATATAAATCCATATACTGCGCATAATGTATTTACTATTTTTAATTATCCTATCATAACAACATTCCTTTATATCCCATTAGTTTTTTTAGATTATCAGATTGCTCAGGGAGTATATGTCTCATTAAGTTATTTTGCAGTTTATTTTATTGTCTATCTTTGTTTTCATATACTGGATAAAAAAATTAAATTGATAAATTATCTACTTATCGTTTCTTTTGTTTTTATGTCATTTCCTACAAAATTTACTTTAGGAATGGGACAGGCAAATCTCATAGGATATATGTTTCTTCTTGTGAGTTATTTCTTTTATGGGAGAAAAAAAGATTTTCTTTCAGGCTTGTTATTGGGAATAGCAATCATCCAAAAGCCAATTCTTGTGTTTATGTTAGTTTTTTATCTTTTACATAAATCATGGAAAGTATTTGCTGGAACTATGATGATTGTAATTACTTTAATTGCTGGAGCGTGTTTATTTAACAGGTATCAATTCTTAGTTTATTATGTATTGAATGTTTCATCAAAATTGATGGGAAGCAAAGCAGCTGAAGTCTATTACAATCAGGGTTTTCTAGGTTTTATTTCGAGATTAATACCTCAATTAACATTAAGATCGATTTTGTCATATATTTTTATATTTTCTTGTCTTATTATGATTTTTTATGTATCTATAAAAAAAAGACTAACTTCACATCAACAATTTGTAGTCATCTTGACAGTTCTACCTCTAATTAACCCTCTTTCTTGGCAACATCATTATATTATCCTTATTTTTCCGTTTATTTATTTGTTGATATATACGCATATAAAAAATATAAAGTGGTTATTGGTTATTCCTTATTTATTAGTTTCTTGGAATTTTAAAAACCCAGATTATCGTTTACCATTTTCCTTTTTAATTCTTTCTCATCAATTTATAGGAGGATTTATATTGTTATATTTACTTTTAAAAGAGAAAGTTAAGTCTTAACCTTCGTTGTCGCAACAAAAAGAAATCCTAGATACGCATTCGATTCACGCCCTCAGCACCTTTCGGCTCGCGATTGCTCGCTCAAAGCGAGCAGGTTGAGAGATATGTTATCTGACAGTCTTATAAAGCGTATTAAACACTACTCCATCTCTTTTCACTTGATATACAATTTTTCCCTTTATCCCTTCGCATCCATACCACCTATACCAACAACTTATATAGTCATATTCCTTATTTTTTTCATATCCTAATACGGTCATGTTTAAGTGTAAATCATTGTTGTAGTATTCCATAGCGCTTACGCTACCATACACCCCTATTTTCTTGTCTACAAAGTCAATTTTTTTATTACCATTATTAATCCAGTCTGCAAGTTCTTTGGTAGAGCTACCCCAAAATTCTGTTTCAAATTGTTTATCTGCACCTTTTATACCGTTCGTAAAAATATTAAAATAAGTATATTCATATGGGTGAAGCTTAATATATGTATAACTCATGAAAATTAAATGAATAAGTAACGCCCCTAGAACAATGCTCTTTATGTATTTGTTCTTTATCTGAAATAAATAAATACTATTCACCGAAGCTATTCCAACTAAAATAGGAAGTAAAAATATCATATGACGAACTCCATCGTAGATTACAGGTCGGATAGTAAAAAAGATTACTAGGTTAACGACTAAGGCAATAAGAAATAAAACTTGAAGCGTATTTATCTTTTTCCATAATAGGGGAGTTATAGCGACAAAAAATAAAATAAGAATCGGTGTCGTAATTCCAAACCAAATTGGTAAATATGAAAGAGGAAGTCTTTCTGCAGAAGTTTGTTGACCCATAAAAAGTGTAGAACTTTTCCATGGAAACTGCTTAGTAATGTTCATTAAATCAATAAAATGGTGAAAGGGATTAGATCCCAATAATGGGAGAGTTATCATATGAATGAAGAATCCGATAATAAAAATTAATACTATTTCAAGTAGTGTATTTATAAATTGTTTAATAAATTCCTTTCCTCGATATTTCAATAAAGCAAAAGCTTGATATATCAAAATAATAGGATATAAAGAATAACCTACGACTCTCCATGACTGAGCTAAGCCAAAGAATAACCCAACAAACAATATTCTTTTTTTTTGTTCCCAGTGGGTGGTGATATAAATTGAAGACAACGCAACGAAATATACAATTGCAAATGGAATATCTTTAGGATTTATGGGGGTATCGCCCATAAATCTCGGGGCAGTAAATAAAAGAAGTGGCCCAATAATAGCGTAACTTGGATTTTTGAACGCTAAAAGCAAGGCTTCATACATTGCAACAAAAATACCAATCGAGAAGAGAAGATTTAATAAATGATTTACTTCGATACTCTCAGTCTTATTTATCTGATGTAATAGTGCAGGGTAACTGCTATTATAGTAAGCCATTACACTCCCCTTACTTGGAATTACAAAGTCTTTTTCATATGCAGGATCATTCCCACGTACTCGAGTATATAAAAATTTCCCCCATAGATACACCTCTGGTTCATCAAAAGAAGCACCAAAATCTTTATAAGTTAGAACGCAGAGAATGGTAAAAATAGCTAAGAAAACTAGTAAAAATATGCGTTTTTTTAAATATTTGACCATGGAGTCATTTTACCGTAAACACGAATCTCATACAAGCAAAGCAGATTTGGAATTGGTTTATTCTTACCCCATGACATAAATTAACCATGGTTTCCTATTTGCTATATTTATTATGAAGTATTATCTCGTTGCAGAAATTGTTGCAACGTTGAGTTCCGAAAAAGGAGCTAACACAGTAACTCTGTTACTTGAATCTTTAAAAACCTGAAAATTGGTATTATATGCCCCTCCACAGGTACCAATAGGTGCCGTTGATGCCGCCAAGGGGTCAACTGGGAGAGCTGATAGATAAGTAGGAACCAGTAAGCTACAAAGATCTGCCCCTGTGTTACTAATATACTGAGCTGTCGTTGTAATTGAGACAGGTAGTTTACCAGCATTTTCAGTCATATTTTGGTCGATAGCATTTAGAATTTGCGTTACATTGCTTGCCCGAGAAGTATTTCTCGCCATGGCAAATTGTCGAGCAGGATTTATAGCGACTACCACAATAGCGATAAGAAGAACCAAAATACCCATGACAACTAACATTTCTATGAGTGTAAAGGCTTTTTTAGAAACATTGAAAATATCAGTCATCAGTTAATTCTAAGCACTTTAGATGAAGAAATCAAGAGGTGCCTAAAATACGCAAGTTAGGGGATAAAATAAGAATTATATGCGTTTGAGGATGGGGTACCTTTTTGATATACTTGGGGCTAATCGCGCGGTGGTAGTTCAACGGTAGAATGTTTCCTTGCCAAGGAAAAGGTTGCCGGTTCAAATCCGGTCCACCGCTCACTCTCGATACATTAAGCCCTACTCCCTCACATCTCCAAATTCGTAATAAAACGTCCTGTTGAATAGAAGAAGGCCCAGAAGATTTAGTGCACTTTTAGTCATATACTTAGCACCAACTATACCTCCAATATGGCGGGCAGATGTTTTTACCCAATTATCCTGTATGAAGTATCTTTTATATCCTCTTTTACCAATTTCTAGGGCAATCCATCCATCACTGTTGAAATTGAGATTTTCTGGAAATGGAGCAATTTTTTTCCATGCCTCTTTCCGAAACGTCATATGAAACCCACAACCGATTTTAAAAATACGTCCACCTGTGTTCAGTACCGTATTGATTATGAAATTTAATAGGTTCGACGTTGGAACATACAGCATAGTACCCGTCACATATCCTACATGAGGATTTTTGAGGTATATATCGGTGAGTCGAGCTAACCAATCACGGTTTGCAACCGAATCTGCATCTGTCACCGCAAGAAGAGGAGAAGTGGCATAATTCAACCCTTTAGTGAGAGCGTTTATATACCCTTTTTTTCGCTCAGTGAGCACTGTTGCATAGAATTTTTTCGCAATTGCAGCTGTTTTATCTGTTGAACAATTATCGATGACAATTATTTGGTATTTATATTTTGGGAGAGTTTGCCGTGCAATTGATTGTAGGCACTTGGCGATATTTTTCTCTTCATTATATGCTGGAATGATTACGGAGATAAGAGGTGTGCATGGCATTTAAACTATATTTTACACTAAGAATGGCTTTGTAGGATATTTTCAAATGCTTGTTTATCGGAAGGATAGGTGAGTATCTTCATTACTTCCTCCTCAGTCATAAATTTTGCATCCATCATCTCCCAATCATGATTCTTTGGATCGCCGGATATATATTCCATCAAATAATAGAAAACAGATTTATCAATCTGAATATCATTCCAGACGTAGGAGTAGAATACTTCTACCGGAATTGGATTCATAATCTTTGCCTTTACGCCACCTTCTTCCTCCACTTCCCGAAGTGCCGCGTCTTCCATTTTTTCATCTTTTTTCGTGTCTCCAACCAATCCCTTCGGAAACACCCACCCCTTGTGCTGCGAGTGTTGCGTCACTAACCATTCCCTCTCGACTTTCGACCCTCGACCTTCGACCGTTTTAAAAACTATCCCTCCGGATGAAGTTTCCTTTTTTATCTGCATATTTATTTAGTTGTACTAACCACTAACTATTCAACCACCAATTACTTCTTATAATACTGTCCGCCCATTTCATATTTAAATATAGGTTTTCTTACTGGACCGAACATAAATTGATAGATGAGAGCAGTTATTGACTTATAAAGACTAACGATCAGTCCTTCTTTTTCAAATCTACGCGTCGAAACGAAAAGAAGAGGATTTTTATAAACTCTCATTGTTCCGCCTTTAGCTTGCGCGCGTTTCACAATATCAAAGTCTTCCCCAAAGAAAATTGTTTGGTCAAACCCGCCTATACTTTCGAATAATTTTCGTTTCATTATAATGCACGGGCCGTTTGCTGCAGGATGAGTATATTGCAATGACTGAACAAGGCGATTCATGAGACCAAAAATAAGCCTTCCCTTAAAGCTTGCTGGATAGGGCCTATTCCATACGGTCATCATACTTGGGTGATCTACTTGGATATGGCGCATTGTGGCTTTTAGAAAATGTTCTTCAATGGTGACATCGGCGTCAAGAAAGATAACATATTCGCCCTGGGCATATTTTGCTCCATTATTACGAGCCGCACTTACGTTCTGGGTTTTCTCCTCAAGAAGAACAAGCGATGGCACTTTCTTTTTATATGTATCGACCGTCTTACATGTTTCGTCTTCCGAAGCACTATCACTCACTACTACTTCAAAATCTCTGTATGACTGCTTTTCAAGAGCCGAAAGTAAATTGCCGATAGTGTGCTCTTCGTTATGAGCGGGGATTATGATAGAAAAATAAGGGGACATCACTTATTATACAAATATATCGGAGTTCGTATACAACATCGCAAGCCTATCTATCCCAAGGCCAATTCCAGCATACGAGTCGTTCTTCATCATTTTTAGCGAGTTAAGAAACTCCTCATCCATCGGCATCCCAGTCTTTTTTTGCTGTAACGCAAATACTTCCCGTATGGAGTCAATGTCTGTATTTTCCGTATTCCCGTTACCAAGCTCCATACCGTGGACATATAATTCGAATCGTTCGGCGAAATTTGGCTTTTCTTTTTGCACTTTGCAAAGGGGAGAAATGCGGCTTGGAAAATCAACGAGGAAAAAAGGTCTCAGAGAAAACGTAGATTCGATTTCATTCACGAACAACTGGTCATATAATTCTTCCCAAGTCGCTCCTTCAATTTTATATCCTTTACTTTTTGCCGTTTCTTTCATCAAATTCTCGTCATTGATAAGAGAATCTAAGTTTACGCCGACTTTTTCTTCAAATAAATTAGCGAGCGAAATGCGAGGGAAAGCTCCTTCTTTCATGGCTACTTTGTTTCCCATTTTTACATTAATTGTGCGGATGAGGTTTTCGGCATCCGTCATGATATCTTGGTATACGGCGCTCTTTCTATACCATTCAAGCATTAGGAATTCATGCAAATGGATTGTTCCCAATTGCTCATAATTACGGAAAGATTTGCTAATGGTAAAACAGTTTCCAATGCCTTTCGAAAGTATTTCTTTTATTCCTCGTTCAGGAGACATCGTAAGATAAAATAACTTCTCTTGATTACCCAATTTGTATTTTGTGACAAATGGTTTGATATTGGGTTCTAGAGGGAGCGCTTCACTAAGTATTGGTGTAATCACTTCATGGAAATTTTGTTTATAAAAATACTCCCGAATGGTTCTTACTATTTTTTCACGAATTAAATATTTCTCCATATGAATTTATTTATGAATATTCGCCAGCTCTATTATATCTTTTATTCCACACATAAACTCGCCTTGGCTACATCCTTTACAGGGCCCAGTAATTCGTTTTTCAAGGGCTTTATACAAATCAATTATTGGGTCCTCCATTTTTCCAATTGGTCGATATCCTTCACAGCACCCAAAGACGACACCGCTTGAAGCAAGTGCAATTTGATAACAACCCAAATCCTTGGGGGGAAAAACGTTCCTCGTTTCCATGATTTTAATAAGTTCAGCTTTATTAAGATAATCAAAACCTGTTATTTCGCCTTCAATATTTGATATGGGATGATGAGTAAGATAGGTGGGAGGTTTTCTAGGATGATACGTTACCTCAATTGTGCCGAGCTCTTCTCGTAAATACGCTTCAAAAGAATCAATCTGTGGATAATTTTGTTTGGTGACTATGCTGAAAATCTCGCTATGAAAGCCAAGTATTCGTGCTTTCTTCAAAAAAGATATACTTTTCATGAAGTTTCCCTTCCCGCGATTTGAATCATGATATTCTTTCAATCCATCAACTGAAACTATAAGATTGTTAAGATTTGGATTTGTTAGTTCATCAAGTTTATCGATAGTTCCATTAGTAATTGTTTGAACAAATATGCCGCGTGAAGTAAGTGTATTAACGAGCTGGGGAAAATAGGGAAGGGCAAATACCTCGCCTCCACAAAATGTGATCACTTTTAAATCGTATGCTTCTTGATAGCGGGTAACAAAATTTAGAATTTGTTTTTCCGTGAGAATAGGATCCGTTTTTTTTGTATAACAGATTTTGCACCTAAGATTACATTTCTCCAAAGGATTAATATAAAGATTATGTAAAACGCGTTTTAAATGATCGTTCGAAGGAGAAAATGTATCCATCAGTCAATTATATCAAACTATACTAAACTGGTACTAAGTCTTTTGCTTGTTATGCAAAGTTTTAAGAGTAATTATTTAAATTTTTATTCTTTATTTTTTATATTGGTTATATAAAAAATAGTCAATTTATCCAGTGCTAGGCCCAACCAATACTGGGGGAGGGGCACTTCCCGACAAACCATTTCCAATTGCTGCCTATCTTCTGTTGCGACTTCCAAATTCTTCGTTGAGTATGGATACATGATTGCGTTTTCATCCGTAACATGATTCATTCCAATTGCGTGGCCTAGTTCATGGGCAAGAGTATGAATCAACTCTGATTTATTATTCGCAAAATATATTGTGATAGTTTTAGTGGCCCAATTGTACTGCCCCTCTTCGGGTTTCTGCTCAAGGGCTTGGTTAAATTCCTGTTCATTCTGATTTAAATTTTGTACTTTGGAGTTATAATCTTGGCTTGCAAGATTGAGCTGTCTCGCTCGGGCGTTTAAAGCATCGCCCTCTGATCTGAGTCTACTCTGCTCATCAATAAGATCAGAGAGCACATTTTGTGGAGCTCCACCTTGGCTGTTATACCGAGCAATTGTAGAATTTAGCTCAGCAATTTTATTTTCAAATGCTCTTACATCTGATTCGTAATTGGATACCTGTTGCTGGAGAGAAGTATTTTCTTGGTTTAACGTTCCCTGTAATAGATTTACCTTACTGCTCAATGCTGACCGTTCATCATATATAAAATTAATTGTCAAATCCGCAGCAGCAGTGGGAGAGTAAATAAACAATTGTTTGTCTCCTGCACTGGATAATAGTTGAGCCGCTTCTCCTACATCGGTTATAACTTCAGAAGTACTTGTTTCGAATCTAATGTCGATTGATCCGATATTATATGTAAGCGGTGTATTACATTGGCTATATGGAATGTGATAAACAGTCACTGCCACTACACCTATTAATCCTAATAGCAATACATTAAATACCAATCGCATATATACATGGTACCAAGAAGGAGAGGTTATTATATTTACAAATTAATACTTCGACTTGCAAAATGATGCATAAAATGCTACACTATAGGCTCATATGAGTATTTCGCATGAGGGTACGTCGCAATTTTTATGGGCTGGAGGTTGTTTAACTGTGCTCTGTGTTGGAGTAATGGGAGTTGCATATCTAGTCTTACCTATACTCCCTCAATCAAACATAAAAGAGCCGATTCCACTCACATCACCATTACCTTCCGATTTTGTTATTAATACGCCCTATCCACTTGAAACTACTATACCACTAAATTTAGAATTCCCAACTGCTTATCCTGCCACCAACCCCACTCAAACAGTGGATGGAATATATTATGCACCGAGCAATATTACTTACCCATATGCGCAAGACCCCGAAGGAAGTGGGAGAGTGTGTGTAGAAATTCCCCCGAAGGGCACAGTGTTTGGAGGAGCAGTGGTCGTTGGACCAAACCCAAAAACATATAATGACACTCCCAAAATTAATGTTTTTAGCTTTGACGGGAAAGTAATAGGGAGTTTCCCAACAAGCGAAATGCCATCATCCAGATTTAGTGAAGCCTCTCCGGAAACAATTATCTGTCCGTAAATTACGGAACTTCATCTTACATTCAACAGTCTGTAGTAAGTAATTATATTTTTTATCATTAATATACACATTAACCAGCCAAGCCCTCCGATATCTCCCGCCACCACGTCTGATGGATAATGTTGAGAACGACCATACTAAATATATTTATTGAAAATAATATAAATTCTCGATAGATATAAAAAAACAAATGAGTTATTCGTATTGCGGATAATAAATTTTGTCGATATACTGCATTTATGTCCGGGGAACTTTTTGGTAGGGCAAAAGTAGAGACAGGAAAAACTATTCTACGAACTGCCTATAACTTGGAAGTAGTAGATCCCTCAAATCGGCTCGGTGAAATTGCATCTTTCTTGGGGCAGGGGGGGAATCTTCTTATGTATAGTAATCACATTGCATTCGATGACCCAGTAATTGAAACGCTATTCTATACCCGATTCATAGATCCCAAAAGGGAACGTCACTATATAATTCCCGCTTCACATTGGCATACAGATCCTAAAAATAATAAGGTTTTTTATGAGGCAACCAAAGCAGCTGAATTCTTTTTCGATGCTGACGTATATCGGCTTATTCAGAATTATATGGTGAATAATATAGATTATGGAACGTATACTCCACAAGATGCTTCGGACAATCACTATTCCTTTTTCAGTAAACTAAGAAAGTTAAAGAAAGAAAATATCCCAACCTCAATGCTCATTTTCCCTGAAGGGCATCGCAGTGAAGATGGAATACTACAACCAATAGAAGCCGGATTTGAAACAGCAGGAAGAATTATGAGTCCAACTGTTTGTGTTCCCCTTGCGATTCACTATGACACACCTTATTCACGTAATGGGCTCAATATTCGAACAAGCGGTCACCGACCGCAACTAACAATAGGAGAGCCTCATTTTATCCATGACAGATCGGAAAAAACTTCAACCAAATTTCTGATGCAGAATTTAGCAAGAGCTCTCCCGCCGAATATGAGAGGTCCATATTCTTCAATTTAAGCCATAATAAATTCAGTAAATAAATAGTTATTTATTTGATTATTTTGACGAGAGTAATGGATGTGAAAAGCAAAATGATGAAACTTGTTGCAAACCAACTAAAGAGCAATTGTATCGGCAAGTTAAATAATAAGTAAGACGGAATTGTAAAGAAAATAAATGAAGTGGCAACCATCAAGTCAGCAAATAAAAACACTCGTTTCCAAAATAATTTTGGCAGCAAATCTTTTATATAGTAGAAAACGAGAGCCAATGAAATTCCGGTATAAAAGGAAACAAAGAGAGATATTATGATAAATTCGGGTGGGGGAGGCCCCGCATTTGGCATCATTACCTTACTCCATACGCCGAAATACTCAGGCATTTTATAATATTTAGTTGTTAAAATAGCCTCTAGTTGACGAACGGTTGTCGAAAAAATTGTATAAATAAGTCCGACTAATACTATTTTTAGCCACCTCAACTCCTTAAGCCACTTCTTTGTTTCTTTCGCACTATTCAAAATAGTTCTTGTAAGCATATAACTGTGATTATACTGAAAAAGTGTTATACGAGTCTCATAAAATATTTGATTTTGCTATTGCGAATAGTATTTTGGAGAGATTGGGAATACTCGCAATTTGATCTTCATTAATCACGTAATGATTTTTCGCACCTAAATAAGGAATATCTGTTTCGCATTTATTTTCAAGGGCAGCACTTTCACTACTTACAGGGACATACAATAAATCATCTGTTATGAGAGCTACCTCTTTCCCATCAATATATAGTTTGCATTCACCATATTCTGTACGTGTACTGATCTTGGTTGAATTGCCAAGTCTTTTCAAAAAATAATCCACGGTATCTTTTGAGTTGCTCATATAAAAACAGTATATCAAATAGTTCTTATCTTCATTACTTGGAGTGTGTTGTTAGTGCAAAATTATTGAACCCCTCCTAAAAGTGACATTGCTCTGAAGAAAAAACTTTTTTTAATATTTACAACATGTTCAGCGAGACCACCTTTTGTATTTTGGATTTCAATCTCATGATGTCCGTCACGTCCCCATGCAATATCGTATGCAGAAATATATTCTCCGTTCGGTCGTAATTGATACCCAGACCGTTTCACAAACGCTCCACCATACCTCGAAAAGCTGTCAGTTACTTCGTAATTTTCAGATGCAACTATAAGTTTTCCGTTTGGCTTAAGGAGTAATCCCGCAAGCTCTAATACATTAAAGCGAGGATCATATAAAGGAGAAGGATAAAAATAGGTTGGAAATGCACCCCTCTTTCTGTACCACTTTGTACTCTAAATACTCTTCCTAGAAACGGAAAAAAATCTTCACAAATTAGTAATGGTTTTTCTTTTGTTTAGCGTCTCTTGTAAAAACTGTAACGGTGACTTGTCCTTATGATTGGAATGAATCCTCTTTGTATTGTAGTACAAAATGGCCATATCAATCAACCGTATTATCTCCTCTTGTGATTCAGCTTGATAAAATGCTTTTCTCCAGTCGTCTTTGAGTCTTCCAAAGAATGATTCCATCTCTGGGTTATCTCCCGGTGTTCCTACCCGTGAGTAGGAGATATGTGCTCCTACCTTTATCACAATCGCTCTTACATATTCATACGCTTTGAACGCTGATCCCTGGTCTTGATGGAAGTATGTTTTGGCAACAGCTACTCCCCATGACCGGAGCCTCTTCACTGCTCTCTCAAATGAGAGAAGGGCAAGAGCAGTTGTAGGCCCGTCCCCTATGGCATATCCCACTATTACTTTTGTTACTCGTTCCAGGTGGGGAATGAGGTATATCTTTCTTTTGCCTTGTTGGTACACAATTTCAGTAAAGTCGGTATATACAACTCTTCCCAGTGTTTTATGCTCTTCTTCAGGTAGCCATTTAATCGCCATTACTTTACTCCCAAGGAATGAGAGTATCTTGTCAATTCCTGATGCAGTCTTTCTCTTGATTGTTCTCTGCATTATTACTCCCCATTTCCGGAGGAGTGGGAGGAGTCTCTTGTGATTGATAGTTACTCCCATCTTCTTCAACTCTGGCTTTATTCTCCTGTATCCATATCCTGGGTTTTCAGTAATGATCTCAATTACTTTACTCCTTAGCTCTTCCTCTTGTTTCTCCTGTTCCCTGATTGTTAAAGAGCGCTCTTGATAATGGTACCAACTGCTTTTTTGAATCTCCATTATTCTGCAACAAACATTGAGTCCATAGTCTTTCACATATTTGGATAGTACCTCTACTTTCTTTTGTACCGTTAATCCCCACTCCCCAAGAATTTTTTTAAAAGTTCTATCTCTATTTCTTTCTTGCCAACTATGCGGGTGAGCTCATCAATCTTGTGTTTACTTTCATCTGTTTTACCCTCCTCAAATATCTTGTATCCCATCTCATCAAACTGTCTCCTCCACTTGGAGAACATAGTGGGGTGGAAGCCATATGCCCGGGCTACTTCTCCCACCGCTTTCCCTTTAACCACTTCCAACACTGCTTGAAATTTAACTCGAGAGGGGTATGTTTTTCTCCTCGGTTTTGTACTTGTTTGTTCCATAGTACTGTCTATTTTAGCGAAGATTAAAAGCGTTTGAAAGACGAGATAATTTAGCTTAGCTGGTGGTACAGTGGGGAGGGTTCATATCCATGATCGGTTTTTAATAAAGAATTCAAAAGAGGGTAAGAATATGTCATGAAGCTTATTTTTATCTCCTTATTGAGCATTAGTGAAAGAGTATTTTTTTCGACCTGAGTTATTGAAATTGGATAATT
>JBBQLR010000012.1:0-22091 GCA_038328135.1 Patescibacteria group bacterium
AATAAATTCACGTTATTCTGCTACTTCTTTTTTTGCAGCTTTTTTCGTTGTCTTTTTTGGCTTCGCTTCTTCCTTCTTTACTTCCTTGGCCGCTGTAGTCTTGACGGAAGTGGCTTCAACAGTTTTTGTCTTTTCCTCAACTTCTTCCTTCTTTACTTCTTTTGGCTTAGTTGCTTTTGCAGCTTCTGACTTTTCAACGGTATATGCTGAAAGTATAGACTCAATTACATAATGTGCAGATGTTGGTGAGTCATCATTTGCAACAACTGGGAAGTCAACAGTATCAGGATTTGTATTGGTGTCTGTTATTGCAATAACGGGGATTCCATTTTGTTTTGCCTCTTTGAGCGCATTCTTCTCTCTTTTGATATCGATAATGAAAAGCACGTCTGGTTTCCTTTTCATCTCTTCGATACCTCCATAGAGCCTTTTGAGTCTGTTAAGGTCTTTTTGCATCTTTGTTCTCTCGTGTTTTACGAACTGTTCCCATGATCCATCTGCTTTGCCTATTTCGTAATCGATCATTTTTTTCGTGTTCTTGGAGAGAGTTTCAAAATTGGTGAGCAAACCTGGCATCCATTTTGTGGTGATGTGTGGGATTCCCTTTTCTTTGCAATATTCTTGGACAAATTGGCTTGCAACACGCTTCGTGCCTACGACAAGGAGCGTTTTACCATTTTTAGCTGCTTCTTTTAAGTATTCTTTTGCTGCTTGAAGCTGTTCAGCTGTGATGGTAAGATCTATTACAGCTACGCCATTTACCATTTTATATACGTATTTTCGTGCTTTTGGGTGAAGTCTATTTTTTTTGTGGCCAAGATGAGCTCCGACTTCGAACAATTTTTCTATTTCCTTCTGGTTATATTTTTTTTCTTCCATAGGCTATACATTGTAACAGTGGGCACACTATTTTGCAAGAGTATCAAACGACTTTTTCCCATGGGAATTGGGAACGACCAAAATGACCGTATGCAGAAGTCTTATAGTAAATTGGTCTTCTTAGCTTGAATTTCTTTAGAATTCCCTCCACTGAGGTGTCAAGGAGTGAGTCCATAAAATCCTGAATTATTTTTGCAGATTTTTTCTCAGTTCCAAATGTTTCTGCAACCTGCATAAGTGGTTTTTTTGCTCCGATAAAGTATGCCAGACGCACTTCACATCTACTAGCTAAACCAGCTGCTACGATGTTTTTTGCGATGTAACGGGCTGCATAGGCGCCTGATCTATCTACTTTCGTGGGGTCTTTTCCCGAAAATGCCCCTCCCCCAACGCGTGCCATGCCTCCGTAGGTATCTACAACAATTTTTCTTCCGGTTACTCCAGTGTCCGAAGCTGGCCCACCGATGTGCCAAACACCTGTTCCATTGAGCATGATTCTATCTTGGTTTACAGACAATCCATATTCATTCAGAATTGGAGTAATTGCAAGTGCAATAAGATCTTTTTTTACTTCTTGTAATTCTTTACTTTCATTATGAGGAACCGCCATCACAAGAGATACTACTTCTTTGGGAACACCATTTTCATACCGAATGGTAACTTGTGTTTTCCCGTCTGGACGGAGATATTTCAACTTTGTTTCCCGTAGGTAATCTATTTTCATTGCTAATTTATGCGAAATCATGATGGGAAGAGGCATAAGTTCTGGGCTTTCTTTACAGGCATACCCAAACATCATCCCTTGGTCTCCAGCTCCAAGTTCATCAACTCCGGTTGCTATCTCGGGGGATTGAGTGTGAATTTTGACTGTGATGGGCGACTTGTCAGAAAAATGTAAAACCGGATTTGTATATCCAAGCTTACGAATAACCGCTTGTGCTATCGCTTTGTAATCAAGAACCCCTTTTGTAGTAATTTCTCCCGCCATCATGAGAAAATTTTTTGTTACTAATGTTTCAACCGCAACTCGTGAAAAAGGATCTTGGGTAAGCGCTGCGTCCAAAATAGCGTCTGACACTTGATCGCAAATTTTATCGGGGTGACCGGCACACACAGATTCAGAAGTAAAGATAGACTGGGACATAAGAAAATCTGTTTCCAAATTATAATGGCATATCATAGGGTGGCACCGCTGCACATCATCGAAGAGGATATGTCGGTTGCCGGATAAAGTTTTTTTACTTTATCTCTCTTGATACAGCAACCATTCTATAGAGATGTAATATTTATTGCAAGAGGACTTATACGATTGAAAATCGGACAACTGGCTCTTTAAGTGAGGAGCTCATATATGCATGATTTACATACTTTTCGTTGGTGAAAACGCCGATTTTGCCATTCTTATCAATAGATATAATTCCTGCTTTTCCATTTTCTAATAGAGATAGTTCTTTAATGCTTTCCTCAACTGCCTGTTGGGCAGAATAGTTCTTGAAACGAATAAGATCTATCGTGAATCTGGCTAAGGCAGTTTTAATTACTTGTTCACCATATCCGGTGAGACTCACTCCTCCAAATCTACTGTCTGCATAGGTTCCACATCCGATAAGAGGGCTGTCCCCTATTCTGCCCTTCATCTTATATGACATTCCTCCCGTGGACGTGGCAGCGGAAATGTTTCCATGTGTATCAAGTACCACCACCCCAACCGTTCCCTTCATTCTCTTTTCTCGTTCGATTGTGTTTTTTTTAATAATATTCCACCAATGCAACTGGTAATCAGTTACGAAGTCTTTGCGTGGGGTTTTTGTAAACCCCTCTTTCTTTGCAAATTCCTGTGCTCCTACTCCCGTAAGAAAGACACATTTTGTATCAGTCATTACTTTTTTTGCGATAGAAACTGGATTTTTGTAGTCTTTAATGCCAGATACTGCTCCACAGGAGAGTGTGGTTCCATCCATAATACTTGCATCCAGTTCAACCTCTTTTTTCTGATTGAGAGCACCTCCAATACCTGCGTTAAATGAGGGATCGTTCTCCAATATATTCACTACTTTTTCAGCTATGTAAACCGCAGTTTTGCCTGACTCAACATACGACCATCCTTTTTTAATAATGTATACCATTGAAGAGTACTGTTTAGCTTGGTGGCGCGATTCCAACTTATCGCCCTTATCAAATGAAGTGCAACCACCGTGGATTATAATTGCTGCATTTTTCATATTAAATATCAATTTAAATAATTAATTCATTGTATCAGTTGGCCCCTGCAACATTAAAAGAAATGAAGATTCCAATTCTTCAACTTTCCTCTCATCATTTTCATTTAAAAGAAACCCAACATGAATGTGTGCATGTTCGTCAGAAGTAACATTCGCCGAATATATAAGGATTCTTGATCCTCCGTATGCTCGTTCAAGGTGATCAATAAGTTTAAAGATGTCCCCATTTACGAGCATTTCCTTTGTAATAGTGATACCTGTCTTTGTATGTATCCGTTTAACGGGGATATTGTCAATTGAAATATCTCTCATACGTATTTGTGCCGATGAACCTGCGGGTCGTGTATTTGCTTCTCGTACCAAAAAATCGGAAATTTCGTGTTTGTGTGCAAATGCTATATTTACAGTTAAAAAATCTAGATTTACCTGTCCCCTAATGCCTCTCGTCGCGAGTGATTGGATTGCAGCGTATACTACTTCTTGTCCTCCGTCTGGGATTACTTCTTGTTCAATATCTTCATGCCAAATATTTCCCCCATGTGCCCCTGGAGTAGTGAATCGTTGTTCGCTCATATGTTGAGTACTAAAAGATCCATCGCTTTGTATAGTTGCAATGATACATGGTGAGTGATCTAATTCAATTTTAGGTTGGATTTGCAATGTAAGTTTTTCTGCATTATCAAATAAGGTTGCCACATCCAAGGTTTTTAAATCAGCGGTGTCAAGAAAAAAAATTCCAAATCCACCCGAACCATTTGTTGAGTTTAATACTACCTGGTCCCACCCCTTTAATTCTTCAGCTACAAATCCCAACATACCTTGTTGCGCTAAGGAACCTTCTATAAAATAGTTCGGAGGTATAGGAACTCCATCTTCTTCCCAAACAGCTACAGGTCCATTTTTTGTATAAGCGGCTACCTGTGCAAATGCATCGTCTATTTCTACTCCATTTTGAAGGAGTGCGTCCGGACTTAAGATGAATGGTGTTTTTTGATCTGCATAATCAACGTCTTTGGGCGCGGTATATACCACATGTTCTGACACTGCAATTCCTACCCGATTCCAAGATTCTCTTACAACATCTATCGCTATCTTTTGTCCTTCATCGTGAAGAGGCACAATAAGCGTATCTTCAGGCTGTGTGAATGCGAGAACAGAGGCGGTTTGAGCTTGCTCATTATGAATAACCATTTCTCGCGCTTTATAGTCGGGTTGATAGTAAATACCGGCATTCATGAACTGAGCTCCTAGGTTTGCAACAAGCGTTATTGGCTTACTAGGATCGGTTAATGTATGAATTCCCCCACGAGAAGGAGATAAGTAAATAGGAATTTGAGGACCAAGAGAGATGTTTAGTACGTTATCGGGTTCATTAAGAATATCAATTCCTCTTTTTCGAAAGGTTGTAAGGGGAATAGAGGTTCTCGGTAATAATTCTGATTTTCCCATATCGGCTTATCATATCCATCTAATCTGATGGATTGGTTGTGGCACCGTGCTGTCGAAGAAGACAATCGGTTGTCGGATGGGTTATTATCGAGCCAAATCTCTCCCCATCTCTCTTGATAGAAAATACATTCTATATGTATAAAAATGGGAATGCAAGTGAAAATAGCAACAAGCATTTGATGTGATACAATAATTTGATATGAGAATTGCTATTTTGGGTGGTGCATTTGACCCTATTCACGTTGGACACTATCTAGTTGCTCAACAAGTGAAAGAACAGATGAAGATGGATGAGGCGTGGTTGATGGTGTGTTATTCATATTTTCCCGAGTTCCCTGACAAAATGCAAAGGATTACTCCCTATGAAGAACGATTCAAGATGGCTTCATTGGTTTCTGATAAGGGTTTAGTTGTATCTGATTTTGAGGAAAAATTCAATAAAAGGAGCCGCACAATTGATACATTGCGACTTTTAAGAGTACACTATCCTCACGACACTTTTTATTGGATAATCGGGTCCGATGCACTTCCAACGTTTAGATTATGGAACCATTGGGAAGAGTTGATTAAAGATCATAACCTCGTTATCTTTCCCAGAGATACAGACTTTAAGACTCTTGAAATACGAGTGAAGGAATCTTTTGGGGTAAAAACGATACCTAAAAATATAACAGTGCTTGAGGGCAATCTCATCGTGAGCACCATTTCTTCAACCCATGTTCGGGAACGGGTGAAAAAGAATTTACCGATTGTGCCACTTGTTGGTAATATGGTAAAAAAATATATTTATAGCAAAAAATTATATTTGTTGTGATTAATTAAAAAAAATGAAAAAGTTTAATGCTCAAATAGAATCAGAAAAAATAATATCATTCATTCAAAGTACATTTGCTTCAGCGGGAAAGCAGAAAGCTGTAGTGAATTGGTCTGGCGGCATCGATTCAACTGTGAGTCTTTATTTACTTTCAAAAGCTCTACCCAGCGCCAATATCACAATACTCCATCTTCCCTATGAAACGTCCTTCGAGGATGAATTTCTTCCTATCTTCGACCATTTGCAACTGAATAAATCTCAATTACGAACCATCTCAATTAAACCAATGGTGGATGCGATTCAATTGGAGTTAAAAATAAACGATTCATTCCGACTAGGGAACGTGATGGTTCGAGTTCGCATGATAATAGCATACGATAATGCGAAAAAACTCAATGCACTTGTGTGTGGAACTGAAAATAGAACGGAGCACCTTTTGGGCTACTTTACTCGATTTGGAGATGAAGCTTCTGATATAGAACCGATTCGACATCTCTACAAAACTCACATTTTTGAACTAGGGGAATATCTGAGAATCCCCAATAATATTTTGGAAGTAAAACCGACGGCTGGATTATGGGAGGGGCAGACTGACGAGGGAGAATTTGGGTTTAGTTATATAGAAGCTGATGAAGTATTAAGTAGATTGTATGACGAGAAGAAAACGGAGGAGGAAATAGGCAAGGAAGGATTTTTAAATACAAAAAAAATAGTGGAATTTTCTCAGAAAAATGCATTCAAACACGCAGTCCCCTATACTTTCAATAATCAGTTAGTCAAATAAACCGATAATCAAATATGAATGCAAAACTACAATCTATAGTATCTGACTATTTGAGATTTGTTTATTTCAGCTCTATTTCCATCCCGGGTCTTGGCATATTGAACGCATGAACGCCGGTTGATGCATCCTTTTCCGTGAAATGGCGCCATACGGAAATTTCCATGTATGGATTACTCGGATCTCCAGAAGAACCAGGATAAATAACGAGTTGGCCAGGAACACCGCCAAATAGATTACTTACATGCGTCACTTTTTTCGTTGTGTCATTAAGAGTTACTTCAAGGGTTGTCCCAAGTTCATGCTTTCCCTTCATTTCTTCACGAGCAATAGTGGTTTTTATGTTTCCGTAATTATCGATGTGTCCTACAAAGAATCCTCGAAGTTCCGGAATACAATTTGAAGGTTGTTCTTCAAGGTCAAGTTCATCTTCCATTTCATCCATGAGATGTGCGCTTACTCTCGAATACAAATCTCTCGATCTGAATTGGCTCCCCTTATCCAGTCCCGGATAACGGTAGACATATTCAATATTTGGCTTGAGAAGAGAAAAGTCATAGCCCGCATTCGGTCCACATAAAAATATACCAGACTTGAGTCGAACAACTATGAATTCAGCTCCCTGGGCTTGCTCAACTCCTTCCTTGGTTTGGATCCGAGGATCGGTGTTTTGAAAAAAAACTGTTTCTCCGGGCCGTCCATACCGTTCCACTGTTCGTACCAACTGTTGGAGTATATAGGAAGTATGAATTGTTGAAGGAGTAGAGGAAACAAAACTCACATGCATATCTTCGGGTTTTTTTGTAAATCCTTCGATAGCGGTTAGTACCTCTTGATTGGTAATCGAATCATGGGCCCAATCTGCAACGACAATTAATTTTTTCATAGAATGGATTAGAGTTATAAATTAAAGATTTTTCCAATTAATCCGAACATTATCGCAAGAGACACAACTATTCCACAGGTGACAAGCATTATATTTTGTCTTTTCGTATTTCTATATTTTCCCATGATATCTGGATTATTGGCAAATCGATACAATAAATAAAAGATAAGGGGGAGAATCATGCCGTTTAGAAAATCTGCGTAAAGTGTAATTTGAAACAACGAAAATTTTGGTTGCATTACAAATATCGCTGCAAGGAGAATTTGAAATATAAAGAATCCATAAAAAAACCTACTTTTACTAAATCCTTGATCGAGGCTTCCTTCGTAGCCAAAAAGTTCAGAATACATATATGCAGTTGAAAGTGGCACAATTGCGCACCCCAAAAAACCAGCAACAAGAAGCCCTACTCCAAATAACACCCCCGCGAGGTTTCCGGCAAGTGGCCTGATTGCTACAGCAGCTTCAGCAGCATCTCCAATATGAAGCCCCCCCACATATATTGTCGCCGCAACAGCAACCATCATAAACATAGTAAATGTATTACTTATTATTGCTGCAGCTACCACTTCAAATTGGGACACCTTCATATCGCTAGCGGTCAATTTTTTATCTTTTATAGAGCTAGCTATGACAAACTGTCCCCACGCAGTTACCGTAGTTCCAAGCACAGCTACTGATGTATATATAAAATCAAAACTCATTTTACCTTGAGGGATGATTATAGATTTGAAGACTCGACTCCAATCTGGCTTAACTAATACAGCAGAGAAAAGGTAACTGAGGTAAAAAATGATAAGGACAAAAAAAAGACGCTCTGTCTTCTTGTAGGAAGATTTAACAAGGAAAAGGAAAAGGAAGAGAAGTAATAGAGGCAAATAAATTCTATAATCTAACCCAAACAGTTGAAGGGCAGATTTGACTCCACTCATGTCCTGTAATATAACTCCAAAATTTACCACGAAAACCATAACAAGTAAAACAAGTGAGATTTTCACTCCAAGTCTTTCCCGTATCAAATCAGCTAATCCCTTTCCTGAAGCAAGCGCGATACGCGCTCCAATTTCCTGGGTAATGAACAACACAACGGTGATTGGAATAAGGGTAATAAGGATTTGATAACCAAACTTTCCAGCAGCCACCGAGTATGTAGCAACACCTCCCGCGTCATTGTCTGCAAAAGCTGTAACAATACCAGGGCCCATCACCGCCATTAGATAAGCTATAAATTTCCATTTAAATAATTTTCTCATGCGTTATGAATTAAATTTACTTTCAATAATGTCTGATATATTGTCGAAAGGAATAATGCCAATAAGTTCTTTATTTGAATCGACGATTGGAAGTGCATTTAGTCTATATTTAATAATTTTATAGACTACCATTTCAAGGGGAGTTTTTAGATGAGCTTCAATAAGGTTTTGAGTCATAAATTTATATATTGGTGTATTTTCTGGCTGAATGAGAAGCTCATGGAGGTTACATGCTCCGATAAGCTGCTTCTTTTGATTCACAATGTAAATATAGTCTAGTGAAGCGTACTCTGATGCAGTTTTCCTCATCTTTTGGATTATATCCCGAGGTGTTTCAGTCGGTTGAACGACGAAAAATTCTGAGGAGAGCCGCTTAGTAATAGGAGTTCTTGTGAGGGAGAGAATTTTTTGGATCACGGTACGTTTCGGCTCGATAAGGAGTTTTGTAATTTCTTCTCTTTTCTTCCTTGAGAGAGCCATCAAAATATCGGCTGCAATATCGGTATCCATCTGATTGATTATTTCTGCTGATTTTTCTGCATTCCAGGACCTGAACAAATCGCGTTGGTAATTAATGTTTAAATTACTGATAACTTCTGTCGCAAAATCCTTATCAAGAAGTCGGAGGAACTTTTTAATATTAAGTTCATTTGTTTGTTCAAGATGATCTGCCAAATCTTCAGGCCTCATATTTTGGAGTTTAGTTTCTTCTTTTTTTACACGAATACTTCCTCGAACCAAATCAAGAGGCTGGATGTCGGCCCAAGAAAGAAAATTGGATACAAGGTTGACACCAAAAAAATGGATGAACCTTGTCATAATTCCCTCTATTTGAAGTCTTCTCAATATACCAATAAGTCCAATATCTACACCTGAAATATAACACTCGTAGTTATGACTTGAAAGATTTATCTGTTCATGGATAATCACATCATTCGCGCGGACAATTTTGTTTCCTGAAATATCAATAACCTGTTTATCAAGAAGGTTTCTTTTAACATAGAGTTCATTTTCTGCAAGCTCGGCTTGAGTATAGAACTTTGCGATACGAACGACGGAATTAAATTTATGAATAGCATCCGCATTTATAATTGTTTTACTACCATGGAAGTCTACGACTATTTTTGTAACTTTTGGCTTACTATCCAGCGAGAAGATAAGGTCTTCTAAATATCCAATAAAAATTCCGTCAGTGGTGAGAACCCTTTTCCTATCTAGTTCGGAAAAATAGAGCATATAAAATAAAAATGGTACTTCTCTAACTATTACATACTCTTAGCACACTTTCAATACGGATTATACACCGTATGTACCAAATATGTATTCAAATATATCTAAAGGTATCATTAATTTACTATTTATAATGTGTTTTTCTCAAAATGACTTATTTTAGAAGACGGTAATCAAGCCCAATAAGGTTTCTTGACATATGTATTTCATGATATAATTAGTAATTATGGATAAAAAACTGGGTGGATTGCTCCTTGTATTTTTTCTCCTTTTCACCGTTTTTGCATCTACCGTACTATTTAATAACCAAATAATTTCATTCACCCGTGCGAAAGAAGACTATTTGCCCAGTGCCAAAGCATCGCTCCTTTTTGCTTATCCCCTCCTAATCAAGGCCGATGGAAAAATGGTAAGTACAATTAGTGTATTCGTTCGCAGCGATAAAGGAATGCCAGTAAAAGATGTAAAAGTGGCATTAACCGCCACTATCGGTCAGCTTGCTTCTTCAGAAGTGACCACAGATGATAAAGGAAAAGCCACGACAATGATCAATTCTTCGGTTACTGGAGCTTCAACTATTGGCGCCACTATTGCTGGAAATCTTAAAATTACTCAGCCATTAACTATTACCTTCGAATAAAGATATGACTAAAAAAATTACCAAAGTAGTTATTCCTGCAGCCGGTTTTGGAACTCGATTTCTTCCTCAGACAAAGGCAATGCCTAAAGAGATGTTGCCAGTTGTGGATAAACCAGTCATTCAGTATGTCGTTGAAGAAGCTGCCCACTCAGGCGTGGAGAATATTATTATAGTAACGGGAGCAAACAAGCGGGCTATTGAGGATCATTTTGATGTTCCAAACGAGGATTTGATAAAAAATCTCATGGCTGGAAACAAAGAGCACATTTTGAAGAATATTCGTAAGATTTCCGAAATGGCAAACTTTATTTATGTGAGACAAAAGGGCCCTTATGGAAACGGCACTCCCATTTTAGCTGCAGAACCAATCATAGAAGATGAACCATTTGCAGTATTGTGGGGAGATGAGTTTATATACTCAAATCCACCCCGATTAAGACAAATGATAGATGTATATGAAAAGTATGGAGGTATTGTGATTTCTGGTGTCAAGATTGAAAAGAAAGAAGATTTGAAGAGGTATGGTATCGCAGAACTCGAACATATTGAAGGCAATGTCCATAAAATTAAACGTATAGTAGAAAAACCAGAGCCAGATGAGGCTCCATCCAACATCGCAACGCATGGAGGATATATTTTACCTCCCGATATTTTCAGCGCATTAAGACGTATTAAGCCCGGAAAAGGGGGAGAAATATGGCTTGTAGACGCAATCAATTTGCTCAAAGAAGAAGGAGTACCAGTCTATACGGTAGTAATAGAAAATGGACGTTACTACGACACCGGAAACAAATTTGAATATCTCAAAACTGTTGTGGAGTTTGCACTTCAGCATGAAGAAACAAAAGAAGAATTCAGCAAATTCCTTAAGGAATTGGATTTGAAGTAAAGTCTATATTCTATTTCACTATGTTTTGACGAAGTGGAGTCCATATTCAGCGACGAAAATACGATATGAACTATTTGTTAGGATACTATGGAAAGAGTCGAATGCATGTTCTGAATATCTATCTTCCCCTACGAACTCGTTATAGAGAGTCATGAGTCTCCCGTAATCTTCTTTGAGGGCTTTTCTAATAAGAATATCCTTGATAAGCACAGAAAATTATATCAAATGAAGAATAATTAGGTTTGCTTTTCATTGAAAAAAATTGTTGTTTTAGTGTCAAAAGACGGGCTAGGATTTATTTTATCCGTTTACGAAGAACGGAAACATCTTTTTGGCTTCCAAACCTAAAAATGCTCTTTTTATCCGAAGATAAAAAAAAGAAAGGAGGTGATCCATCCGCACCTTCCAGTACGGATACCTTGTTACGACTTAACCCCCATCGCCGGATGTATCCTCCCCCGATAAATCGGGGTTCAGATATACTCGACTTTGTTGGCTTGACGGGCGGTGTGTGCAAGAGGCAAGAACGTATTCACCGCAGTGTGACTGACCTGCGATTACTACCAATTCCGCGTTCATGGGGTCGAGTTGCAGACCCCAATCCCCACTGAGAATGAGTTTAAGGGATTTGCTTCACTTTGCAGTGTTGCAATACTCTTTGTCTCCTTCATTGTAACATGTGTGTAGCCCAAGTCATAAGGACCATGCTGACTTGACGTCTGCCCCTCCTTCCTCTCCGCCAAAGGCGGAGCAGTTTCTTGTGACAAATTTAACACAAGATGGGGGTTGCGCTCGTTGTCCCACTTAAGGGCACTCCTCACGGAACGAGCTGACGACAGCCATGCAGCACCTGTGCTAGCCTTCTTGCGAACACTCCATGTTTCCACAGAGCTGGACGCTAGCATGTCAAGACTTGGTGAGGTTCTTTGGTTTGTATCAAATTGAACCACATGTTCCACTGGTTGTGTGCCTCCCCGCCAATTCCTTTGAGTTTTAACCTTGCGGCAGTACTCCCCAGGCGATCTGCTTAACGGGTTACCTTTTCCACACCTAATCTCTGCCTTACGGCAAAGATGAAGATGCAGATAGCAGACATTCGTTTACGGCTAGGACTACGCAGGTCTCTAATCTGCTTCGCTACCCTAGCTTTCGTGTCTCAACGTCAGTTTCCTCCTAGTAATCTGCCTTCGCCATTGGTGTTCCCCAGAGTATCAACGCATTTCACTACTCCTCTCTGAGTTCCGATTACCCTTGAAGAAACTCTAGTCGTGACAGTCGTATCCCCGACTCGCCGTTAAGCGGCGAGCTTTAAAAGATACCTTATCAAACAGTCTACACGACCCTTTACGCCCAATAAAACCGGATAATGCTTGGAGCCCACGTATTACCGACGCTTCTGGCACGCAGTTAGCGGCTCCTTTCTCGGAGGGTACCGTCAAACCATCTTACGATGATCTTCTTCCCCTCCAACAGTAGTTTACGATACATAATATCAAAATCCTACACGCGGTGTCGCGCGGTCAGGCTTTCGCCCATTGCCGACTATTCCTGATTGCTGCCTCCCGTAGGAGTGGGGGCCGTGTCTCAGTCCCCCTCTGGCTGATCATCCTCCCAGATCAGCTACCCGTCATAGGCTTGGTAGGCTTTTACCCCACCAACTACCTGATAGGATACAGGCTCATCCCTTAGCAACCGGTAAAGGCTTTTACTCCACCAGAGGTGGAGACTATGGAAAATTACCCCCGGTTTCCCGGAGCTATGTTCCACTAAGGGGCAGATTCCTATATATTACTCAGCCGTCCGCCGCTACTTCTCAACCTTGCGGTCAAAAAATCGCTCGACTTGCATATCTCAGGCACACCGCTAGCATTCATCCTGAGCCAGGATCAAACTCTTAAAAAAAACCGATTGGACCCTTGGTCTACGACCAAAGTTCCTAACCCGTATTCTGCACTAAAACAACAACTTTTCAAAGAGCAAAATTCAAAAGAAGCAAATTCCATTGTACTGTGCCACCTTTTAATTGTCAAGCGGTGTTGATGCGAACCGTCTTCAATTGATTAGGAGAGTCAGCAATTTTCAACAATCCATAGATTGTAGCCTCAGATGCGTGTTCCGGCACAACTACATCCATTTTCAATTCATCAGCTATAAATGTATTAAATCCAGGGATAAGCGCAGCTTTTCCGGTGAGCAAAATTCCCTCTTGGAAGATGTCATTAACTATTTCTGGAGGGGACATTTCGATAAGTTCCTTTATTGTATCCATTATTAATGTAATTGTAGGAGTGAGAGCCTCCCTCAATTCACTCGACTTTATCTTTATCGACTTTGGAAGCCCGTTTTCAAGAGACTTACCTCGTACAAGTTCGGTCACTTCTTTTTCACCGAAATTAAGACATGCAATCTTCAATTTCTCGCACGTAACCTCTCCGAGCACAACTCCGTGTTTGAGATGGATATAGCTTGCTATAACCTTATCCATATATTCACCAGCTTGCTTCAAGGATTTATATGATACGATGCCTCCACCGCTTACTACGCTAATTTCAGTTATGCCTGCACCGATATCCACAACTAGATGTGGTTTATGGTGAAATACATTGAACCCTGCGCCTGCAGCCGTGGCTAAAGGCTTTTTGATCATGGATACAGAAGAGCAGCCCGATTTAAGTAAAGCTTCCTCAACAGCTTTTTGTTCTATCTCGGTAGCAATGGTCGGAACGGCGGTGATGGCGTGTATCGGAGGCTTGATGAGCATAGGCTTTGTATATGGAGTTACTGCTTTATCTATATAATACCTTAAGAGTGCAACTTCGGTATCAAAGTCAGATACTATTCCATTTACCATAGGTTTGATTATATGAAGGAACTCAGGAGTTTTGCCCAAAATTAGTTTTGCTTCCGACCCAAAAAATAGGTATTCACGAGAGGGTTGTGTACGGAGAGCCGCACAGGTAGGTTCCCGGAGCACAACCCCTTTGCCTTTAAGAGCAATTTTAGTGGTGTGGGTTCCCAAATCGAAGGCAACTGGTAGCTGGGTAAATGGCGATATACTCTTTACAATATTTTGTATAAAATAGAACATATGAAATCAAATTACTATACAAACACCATCAAATATCTTTATTATATCCTTTTTTTTGTCCTGCCGTTTGTTGTTTTACCATACAACTCCGAACTCTTTGAATTTAATAAGATGTTGTTTATCTACATCATAGCCTCGCTCATATTGGGAGTATGGATACTGCGGTGTTTCCAAGAAAAGCGAATCGTACTGAGGAGAACACCGTTTGATATTCCACTTGGCATATTTCTTCTCAGTCAGATTTTAAGCACAGTATTTTCCATAGATCAGCAAACATCACTGTATGGATATTATGGCCGTTTTAACGGTGGGCTTATAAGCACAATCACGTATCTTTTTCTGTATTATGTATTCGTTTCCAATTTCAATACAGATAAAAATAAAGTACTTAGAAATATTTTTGGTATTTCAGCAATTTCATCTATTTTGGTGGTTTTATGGGGATTGCCGGGGAAGTTCAATCATGACCTGTCTTGCCTCCTGTTTACGAGTAAGTTTGATAACACTTGCTGGACCGCCCAATTTAGACCTGCAGAGCGCATGTTTTCCACACTCGGGCAACCCAATTGGTTAGGTGCATTCTTATCAATCACATTTTTCATAGGACTCTATATATTATTCACTTCTTATTCAAAAAAAGCAAAATGTATAGGTATTACGAGTATATTCTTTTCATATATAGGAATATTATTAAGTAGATCCCGTTCCTCTCTTGCTTCGATACTTCCTGGAGTTTTATTTTTCGGAATATTTTTTCTTATTATTTTAATCAAAAAAAATATATGGCTTTCTTCGATAAAGAAAAAATTACTTCTTTTAGTGATTTGTGGTTTAATTATTCTCACATTTGTCGCGCAAACAGGTATTTCTCAGATAGATTCTTTGCTACGCTTTTCTTTTCTCAAGAAAACAGCTCAATCGGCTCCAATAGCCGCTCCTGTTGTTCCAAATACCGGCACATCTCTTGAAGTGGTTGGTGGGATTACAGATTCCTTTGACATACGGAAAATCGTTTGGAAAGGAGCATGGGAACTCGGGGCTCAATATCCATTGTTTGGAACAGGAGTTGAGACGTTTGGATACGCCTATTATTTTGTTCGACCACAAGCACATAATCTCACATCAGAGTGGGATTATCTTTATAACAAGGCCCACAACGAATACCTTAATTTTCTTGCTACAACGGGTTGGTTTGGGTTGGGTTCTGTTATAGTATTAATGGGTTGGATGGGAGTGATTCTGATAAAGAAAATCATAAAATACAAAGAGGATCCAAATTCTGTATTCTTCTACCTTTCATTAGTAGGTATTTTCATCTCCATTGGCATAACTAATTTTTTTGGATTTTCGATTACTGTTATCAATATATATTGGTATCTCGCGCTTGCTTTTCTGATTCTGTATAACGAACCCAATATAATAATCAAAGAAACAAAGAACAAAACTTCGCTTCCCCAAGTGGGAATAGTCCTCATTCTTGTACTTTGGTTACTTAACTCGATTGTCACCTACTGGATAGCAGATTATTATTATGCTCAATCAGACTTGGCGATTAAAAGCAATAATGCTGAAGTATCGGTGGCGCTTCTTCAAAAAGCACTTACGCTTAGAGAAGAACATGTATATGAAGATAAACTGTCTTATTCCTTAGCACAATATGCTTATTTGGTGACCTATCAGAAGGAGAAAGATAAAGCTAAAGATTATATGTTGGTGGCGGAAGACCTTAACTCAAAATCGATAAAAGCTTCTCCGCAAAACGTTCTCTATTGGAAAACGCGAGTAAAAAACCAATTCATTTTCTATCAAATGAGTTTGGATAAAAAGTATTTGTTGACAGGTCTTGGCGCACTCGAAGAAGCAAAAAAACTTGCCCCTACAGATCCAAAGATACCTTATTTTGCAGCGACGTATTACTCCCTCTTATCAGATGATGAAAAGGTGATTAAGCAGAAAGAACTGTATCTGAGTAGCTCCCTAAGCTCCATAAACGATGCGATTGCGCTCAAACCAGATTATGGAGACGCCTATTTCTTGAAATACCAATTACTTAAAAAATATGGTGATAAAAAAGAAGCTAAGAAGCAGTTGGAATGGTATATTCCACGCTTTGCGCCAACGAACTCTGAACTCAAGAAAGAATTACATGAATTATAAATCCGTTTAAGGATTGGGGCTTAATGTTGCTGCGTTTGAACTGCCGGCAAAATAGCGGCAATTTACATTGGTTACAGCAGTGTCGCACTTTTCCATCGTAGTAAAGCCAGTAGCACTCACTCCACTCCCCTGATCAAGACTATTTTCAATATAAGAATAAAGATAGTAGGATGATCCGGCTGCGTTTGGTATGTAACGATATGTATATGAAGAGCTTGGATCTTTGGGGGTTTTTACCATATAGACGGTTTCATTTGCGGGACAAGGTGAGGTGGATGCAACTGTAGTTGATATGCAAAGTTTCTTACCAAAAATATCTGTAAAGGTAGGATATTTTTGGTTTTCTTCATAATACACTTCGAGCGCTTTCTGAAGTTGGTTAAGATCGTTTTTTCGTTGTGCATCTCTTCCTCTCATAAGCGTTGAATTGAAGTTGCCAATAAGCATAATTGCCAAAATTCCCATGATCGCCATTGCTAATAAAAGTTCGATTAAGGTAAAAGCCTTATTATTCATATATATAAACTATATAACAGTCATCCTTGCATTGCTAGTGATATAAAACGGTTTATAGTTTATAATTCAAGCTTAAATGAATGCATTTTCCGAGTTAAAAAAGAATGGAATTGTAATTGCATTATTTTTTATTGGGTATGCTGCCCTCTATTTCTTCCTCAAAGACAAGTTTTTGTTCACCCCGGATTTCTCGGGGACTGACGCGTACCATTTTAATATTGCATATAAATATCAATTATGGAAATCAATTCGATCAGGCACTATCCCCTTTTGGACGGATCTTCTGAATGGAGGTTTTCCTTTGCTTGCAGAAAGCCAGATGGGCACTTTTTTTCTTCCTTATTACTTCATCTATCCTCTTTTTTCATCGTTTACTCATGCCTATGCGTTTCTCTTTTCATTCCATCTATTTATATTGACTTTAGGAATGTACTTCCTTCTCCGTTATCTAAAAACCCCCCACATACTTTCATTTTTGCTCACTATTTTATTTGCATGGAATGGATCGATTACATTTCGTTGGGTACACTTCGTTGTATTACAACCTTTTTCATTTGTCCCGTTACTATTTTTGATGTATCTCAAGTGGAACGAAACTCATAAAACCAGATATCTGACATTAATTTCTATTCTCATTAATCAAATGATATTTGCGGGTTATATACAAATTGCTTTTATGGCATTATTGGGTCTCTCAATCCTTTATATTGTGCAAAATCGACCCCTTCGTCTAAATCATACTGTAGCTTTATTTGGCTCGGTGGTATTTGGTATTATCCTTTCTCTTCCACAAATACTTCCCACAATCCAGCTTTCCCAATATACAGGGAGGATGCTCTTTAATTCGTATACATTTGCAATATCCGCTCCCTTTAACATGCAGAATCTGTGCGGATTTTTCTCAGTAAATTGTTTAGGATCTCCACAATATGGTACCTACCCTTTAGATTGGCAAACAGCCGGAGTTTATTGGGAGAATACACCCTATATAGGGCCACTATTTGCGATAGGTATAATTTTCGCATCAGTATATTATTTCATAAGCTCCAAAAAAGAGAATAATCAAACCATGGCTTATTTATTCCTTTTTTCGTTCTTTTTTCTTTTATCTCTGGGAGGAAATTCGCCACTTTATTTCTTGTTTTCGCTCTTTCCTTTTACTATGTTCAGGGTGCCACCTCGTTACCTACTTCTCACCGTTTTTTTCTTAATGCTGTATTCGTCATTCATACTAAAAGAGATACTCAAAAAAAGCACCATTATTTCTGTATGTATTTATTCTATGCTCCTTATTAATTGTTTGATGCTTATCAATGCGACTTTTAGCTATCATTTGTTCGTAAACACCTCTGTCCTTTATAAAACTCTTACCACACAAAAAGTAATTAAGCAGGGGTCATTGTATATTACTCACGGAGCCCAGGAGGCTTGGCACGCCATTTTTGCGAAACAAGGTTGGAAATCTCAGCAAAGTGTAAACGACTATCTATTCATTAATCAAGCTTTACTTCCAAACTCCAACCTCATTACCGGGCAGGCAAACTTTGATATCTATGCCAGCTTAGAAATGCGTCGTCAGATGCTTGTAAAAACCATACTCATTGATGGACTTAATATCGCAACAGAAAAAAACATAGAGAATAATCAGAGTATAAAAATAGAAAACCTACTCCAACTATATGGAATATCTTCGATAATATCGTTTAAGAATCTGTATCTACCCAATTATAAAGCGACACAATTTATAAAAAAAGGGGAAAATACAATCACCATCTATCAGAGTACTCAGGAAGGAAAAGCCTTCTACATACCAAAAACAGTTAAGAAAGTTTTCAATTTGGATGAGATGCAGGAAAGTATGTATGCGGGAACCCTTACACAAGATAATGCATCAGCAGAATCCTTACCTTATGCTATAACTCAGAGTCCCTCAGGATCAAATATTAATATTATCAAAAAAGAAAACAATCGTCAAAAAGGTACGATATCTTCTCCTAAAGGTTTATTTGTAGTTTTGCGAAAGAGCTGGTATCCCGAGTGGAAACTTACAATTGATGGAAAGCTAGAAAAAATCTATAAAACAAACTTTATTCATATGGGGTTCTTTGTCCCGAAAGGCAAACACACAATCGAACTAGTATATGTGCCCACCAGTTTTTATATAGGATGCGGAATTGCAGCCGCGGCACTTATATTGGTAGGAATTTTAATCAAAAAGAATCAAGATTTGTTTTAGTCTTTTTTTGGTTTTCAATAAACATTTTTGTATAGTAGGGTAAATTCTTGTTAGAGGAGTCACACTTCTGCAGATAGGCTACTACAGATTTAGCAAACCCGGGATTTGCCTTAGTTGTTTTAACCAAATCTATTCTGTGTGCAACTTGAGACGCTTGTGCACATTTACTATTTAAAACCAAAATGTTCATATATGTAGCCTCACTTTGAAGATCCCCTTTTTTATATATCTCTGCAATTTTTTTTAATACAACCTCTGCATCCTCATTTTTCCCTAATGATACTAGGAGTTTTGAATAATTAATATATGCATTGATGTAATACTCATTCACAGAATTAAGATGAAATATATTTTTTTCTTCTTTTGATAACACAGGAATTAAATATACTTTTTCCCAAAATATCTTATTCTTTGCAAGAAGTTGGGCACTATCGGATGAAGCAGATAGATCATCCGAATAGTATTTCCATAAAAGGCCATATACTCTCCATGACCCAATACCCATTTCGTGATCTGTATATATGCCATTTGAATTATTATTCTCAATAAAGGAGGCAATACTTTTATCATTATTAAGAAATCCTGAGATCTTAAGCGATGGATATCGTTTTTTAATCATTTCAATGTAACTTTTATTCGCTATACCAAAAAGAAATGGGACAACATCTTTTCTTTCTTGTAATCCAAATAGATAATAATATGATACAAATGTGGATGTATCTCCTTGAGTTGCTAGAATCCCTCCTTTAGGAACCGTATTTACTATATCTTTTCCGAACTGATCAAACACATTAGTTTGGGCAATATAATAAATAGATTTAAAATTTTGTATCGTAATAGAAAATATATATATACTGATAACTATAAAATACGCGGTTATCATGCTTTTTTTTAGTGAGGTATTTTTCATGATATTAACTACCCGGAGATAACAGTTTTTATATAAATAATCAACTCCCAAACCAAGATACAGTATTAAAATCCCATAAAGTGGAATAAGAAATCGCTCATACATTCCCGAAGAAACAGAGGATGTGAGCGAAAAATTGGTATAGAATAAAAACATAAAATGAACAATAAGAGAGATAAGTAGAAAATGGGAAAATTGTTTCAAATATGTGCGGCTTGCATACATCCCTAAACAGATTAATAGTATTCCAAGAGGCTTAAAGTCGATAAGTATAAACACAAGACCGGAAAACACATCGGAAAGTTGATTTACCACATTACCCCCTGAACTAGAGTATGCTTTAAATGACCCATAGGCAGACCGTGTAATTAGCCGTAAAAAGCCTTGTATTGTCTTTGCATCTTCCCAATTCAGAATAGTAGTATTGAAACTCGTTATAATTGCATACAGATAAACACTTGCTCCTACTATTGCAAGCTGTATCATTTTTATAAAAAGTTTCTTGTTTTCATATATTTTCTTTATTTTTCCTTTTAGAAGGGTGAACCATCCGGGAATAAATAGGATAAATATATGATGATGACCTATACTCAATCCAAAAAGAAATGACACTAGTAAAAGTAATTTATTATTTTTCTTCAATATATAAGTGAGAAGAAGATAGGTAATTAACGACCAAAGAAGCGTTTGGAGACCAAAAACTTCAGGAATGAGGGCATATTGCCAAACGGGAAATAGAAAAAGGTAGAAGACTGATACGAGCAGAGCAATACGTCTATCAACTTTTAAAAGAAGGAAAATTCTATAAAATAAAAAAGCAGTTAGGATTGTTGGAATGGAGGAAAGAAGTGCAACCCTCCATGGGGTAGTGCCAAATGGAATAATATGATTGATTATATTAATGAGAAAGGAATAAAGAGGATATCCGGGAGGATGGGCGCTTGCCCAAGTACGAGCTATCGTAGAATATTCCGCGCTATCGCCCCCGAAAATATAACGAGATTGAAGAAAGGAAAAAAAAATACATACCAGTATAAAAATAAGCTGAATCATATCGGTAGATTATAGCAAAAAAAACCGCTCCCCGAATTGGAGAGCGGTGTAAATTTCTTTGTAATTATCTGACACACCAATAACATGTACTTCCCGCTGCATTCGATCCGCTTGCATTAGGACAGTCAGTTGCCAAAGTTCCAGTGCTTTCCGTTACTGATCCATCACCTGCGGCCGCATAGTAAAATTTCGTATTTAAATCAGTTTTAAACGATTTTGCTGTTGGAGCATAACATACGTTTACTACTACTACTCCCGGCATATTAATACCTGTAATAAAGACGCTTTCGAGCTGTTTTCCGGCAAGTTGCATAAAATCAGATTTTAATTCTCCCTGATCAACTACTTTTTTTAAAGCGATATAACCCGCATTTGCCGTGTTTGTTCCAACCGCTGTAAAAGGCATAGTCCCCGTAAACGGCAATTGTCCACCTTGAAGTGACGTATATCTAATCATTGCTCCGTGGATTTCAGAAACAGTATTTCTTACTCCGGTATCAGTTCCTTTTTTAATTTGTTCAAGTGGGTCAAGGGCTGCAAGAAGCGCAACTGCAAGTGCACCGAGAAGTGCGATAACGATTAACAACTCTATAAGGGTAAAACCTTTCGAAAATTTTTTCATATATATTTACTATACGATGAGTTTATGGCTATTGTCAAGTGGCAATTGTAAAGTCTTTTATTTGAACGAGGTAGTGAGGTTGTAGATTGGCGTTATGACTGAGATAACAAGGAACCCTACGCCAACCCCCAACAGTACGAGTATAAGTGGTTCAATAAGTGTCGTTACGGTTTTGATTGATACTTCAGACTCAAGGTCAAAGTAGTGGGAAATACGCATCATGGTATCGTCAAGATTGCCTGTCTGTTCTCCAACAGTTACCATCTGTACAAGGATAGGGGGGAAAATATCTTCATTATTAAAAGCATTTCCCAAAGATACTCCCCTTTCCACTTCTTTTACGATGTGGGAAAATGAGTTTCTGTAGACTGAATTGTCCGTTGTTTCGACAATAATAACAAGTGTATCAATAATCGATACTCCGGCTCCAATGAGGATAGAAAGTGTCCGAGTTGCGTCGACAAGT